>QNER01000071.1 GCA_003646175.1 Candidatus Parabeggiatoa sp. nov. 1 | reverse complement strand
TAAATGATGTTCATAAGCTCCGAGAGGGATAATTAGAGAGGAGCCGTGTGAAGCGAAAGTTTCATGCACGGTTTTGAAGACGAGTATTGGTGGCGACACTGGTGCTTAGTTTAATCAATAGATGATTTGGTCATTTGAACGCTTTGACGGGGGTGCAGGGGGGCTTCCCCCCTGCTCGATTTTTTTTTGGCCTTTTTTGGTGATTAAGTGTCTTGGAAGGGTTTGAGTACAACGGATTGGCGAATCGAGTGCAGCGAATTGGCGAATCGAGTACAGCGAATTACGTGGATAAACGAATTTTTTCGTTCACTACATTGAATTGATTCGTTTATCCCCGTAATTCGTTGTACTCAGGAGATAGCTAAGGAAGCAGATTAATTCGTTTATTTCGCCAATTCGCTGTACTGATTGTTATCACTAGAATTGAGGTAATAGTATGATAATGCACGAACCGCCTCATCCGGGTGAAGTGTTAACGGAACTCTACTTTGAACCACTTGAACTGAGTGTGGCTCAAGGGGCTGACGCTTTAGATGTTTCAAAAGACACGCTATCAGATTTACTGAATTGTCGTTCTCCACTCAGCCCGGAAATGGCTATTCGGTTATCGTTAGCTTTTGACACGACACCGGAAAGCTGGCTCAATTTGCAGCAACAGTATGATTTATGGTACACGAGGACAAATCATAACTTTCAAAAAGTGATTCATTTACAAAAGAATGACTTTCAAAACGTTCAAGAAGCGATTCCTTTACTCGCATAGCGTGTGGGTGCAACGCACGCAGCAGCCATGAGCTAAACCTCATGGCTAAAAGCTCAAGCACAAAGCCTGGGGATAAATCCTCAGGCTAAAAGCTCAAGTAGGCTAAAGCCTACTAACCGTCTTATAGTGCCCTTTAGGGTACTTTAGCTTTTAGACAACTGCGGCAAGCTGTTGGCTTGAATCGATGATAGCGGGTGAATAGATCATTATTGTGCCGACGATTTTGATGCGCCTTTACCAGAGTCTATGGCATCCGCTTTTCGTGGATAACTACAAGGATTGTTTATAAGAAAGGATTAGTTCGTGCTTGTTGTTGGGCTGTTTTGGTTTATTAGTAAATATTGACAAAGTTTCTCGTTTAAAGCTTCAAAAAGGAAAATCCTTTTTTATAAGCAATCCTTGTAGTTATTGTTGTGTGTTTATCCTTTTTATAAACAATCCTTGTAGTTATTGATGAAGCGCATTCACACCGGGTTAACTACAAGGATGGGAAACTTTCATGCACGGTAGGGGCTGAGTTTAACGTGTCCCCCGGCTTTTTTTTGGTATTAAGATATTTAAAGGCCTTGAGTACAACTGAACTGAGTACAACTGAACTGAACTGAACTGAGTACAGCGAATTACGTGGATAAACGAATTTATTCGTTCAATGCATTGAATTTATTCGTTAATTTCGCTAATTCGCTGTACTCAGGAGGTAGATTAATTCGTTAATTTCGCTAATTCGCTGTGCTCAGGAGACACTAATTATCTCGTTTTTTCGTACAAGGTTCGCCTTGTACTCCTGAGAAATCACGCCACGTCGTTTTTTAGTACAAGGTTCGCCTTGTACTCCTGCTCCATTTTGTACAAGGTTCGCCTTGTACTCCTGATAAATAAAATAATTCTTATCGTGCGTGCCATTAGTGTTTATCCTTTATTATAAACAATCCTTGTAGTTATAGTTGTGTGTTTATCCTTTCTTATAAACAATCCTTGTCGTTATGGATGGCGTGCCTGCTGCTCACCGAGTTCATAACGACAAGAATTGCATTTTAAAAAGGATTGGCTAATAAAAAAAATATTATGCCTGCCCAATCCCAAAAACGCCCCGTACTTTTTCACAAAACGCACAATGTCCGGCACGAATCCCAGTATCAAGTTCTAATCCATTGTGCCGGCGAGAGTCATTGCTTTGATGATGCAGTCGCCAAGGGGGGTTGTTGCGCTCGTTCTTTGTCGCCCAATACTTATCGAGTATTTTCTTCATACGTTTGTTGCTCCCTTCAAGTTGATAAAAAAACGGTTTAACAAAACCAACGTTTCTGGATGAACACTACTGATTCGACACTTCTTGCTCCAACAATGCCATAGTTTGTTTATAATTTTCGTCATCTGGCTTGATTTGTAGCGCAAAATTAATACTGACGAGTGCTTCCTTGAGATAGCCTAATTTTGTCAGCGCAAAGCAGCGGTTATTCCAAACTTCGTGTTTATCGGGTTTTATTTTCAACGCATTGTTATAACTGTCTATCGCCTCTTCTAAACGGTCCGCTTGGTAAAACGCATTGCCGCGTTTATACCAAACCTCCTCGTCTTCTTGCTCTTCTTGCTCTTGTTGCTCTTGTTGGTCGTTTGAAAAGGGTTCAGCATAATTGTCTATCATTTGCTCTAAACGATCCAAATCAGAAAGCGCATGATTGATACTGTCCCAAGCTTGATTATCACCCGGTTTGATCGGCAAGGGTTGATCATAATGGTCTATCGCTTGCGCTAAACGGTCTAAATCAGAAAATGCCGGGCCAAAATTGCCCAAAGCCTGATTGTCAACGGAATGAGTTGGCAAAGGCTTGTCATAACTGTTTATGACTTGTTCCAAACGATCTAAATCCGACAGCGGCTGGCGGCCACGATTGTGCCCACCTTCGTGGTCATCTCGTTTGCTTGATAAGGTGCTACTATAACTGTTCATGGCTTGTTCCAAACGGTCTAAATCCGACAGTGTATGGCGACCACGTTGGTCCCAAATTTCTTTTTCATCAGGTTGAACTGGCAAAGGCTTGTCATAACTTTCTATCGCTTCCTCTAAACGGCCTAATTTAGATAGCGTCTGGCCGCGATTGTACCAAGCTTTGTTGTTCTTAGGTTGGATTTCCAACGCTTTGTCATAATTTTTGATTGCTTCTTCTAAACGACCTAATTTAGAGAGTATATTAGCGCGATTATTCCAAATTTTGTGATCCTTGGGCTTGATAAGTAACGCTTTGTTATAGCTGCTGATGGCATCGTCTAAACGGTTTAACTCAGACAGCGCATTACCGCGGTTATACCAAACTTCATGATCATCAGGTTCAATGAGTAACGCCTTATCAAAACTGGCTACGGCTTCCTCAAAGTTGCCTAACTTAAACAGCGCATAGCCGCGATAGTACCAAACATTGTTGTCATTTTGTTTGATTTGCAAGGCTTTGTCAAAATCGGTTACCGCTTCCTGAAAGCGGTTTAACTTGCCTAACGCAATACCACGATTATACAAAGCGTCGTGATCATCTAGTTTTATTTGACTTAACATGTTGTTACTTCAATTTATTGAATTTTGTCAGTGGTATAAAGTTTGGTTTTGCACAAAACCTTCGATGTTTGCAAAACCTCAAAGGTGAGGGATTAGGAATTCACAAATACAGAATATTCAATACGACGATGAACTTGGCGAAGGCGGGTAATAGGTAATGGGTAATAGGTAACTCCCAAATAATAATATACCAGTTCCCCAGGTGGAACAAAGGGCTATTCACATTTTCAGGCCTGAAAACCCCTTCGGGGTTGAGAAAAGCGATTTATAAAATGATTTGGGTATGTTTTCTGGTATGTTAATTTTTTGGAGTTACCTGATACTCGATGTTCAAGTTTTTGATGTTATTTGGCTTTGCGGCAATCAATTTTTGAGTATATATGCAAATCATTGATTTTTAAGAAAATTAGTTTTTAGACACAAAAACAATATTCATTTTTAAATCAAAGGTTTACAAAAAACTTGAACATCAAGTGATAGGTGCTAAGGTAACTCCAAAAAATTATAAATAACTTATCAACCCTGAAGGGCTTGAATGTGAATAGCCCCAGGTGCAACCTGGGGGAGAAATAGAACCATGGTATATTATTATTTGGGAGTTTCCTAAGTAACTTTGCACCGTTATATACTTAGATCCTTTGAAAAGGGTGAAAATGAAATCGGGTGTTAAGCCACATCCGCCTAAAAAAATCAATCCGTCAAATCCGTAAAGAAGCTGTACTTCCAGTATAAATTGCAACTCAGATTGTGACGTTGTTCAGTATAATGACATCACCATTTATACTGATTAATTGGTAATATTTTTGTCAGGATAATTGGCAAAAATAATCCCATTACCCATTACCCCTGAAGCCCATTACCCCAATAAAGGTTGTTTATAAGACTTCCCTGCCACCTCACGCACTAATTTGGGCACAAGATAACCGGATAGTGCCACCCGCATTTGTTCTAATAATTGGAGAGCCGTTTCATCAGGCACGTCAAAATGAGCAGCCCCTTGCACACGATCTAATAAATGTAAATAATAAGGTAATACTTGACAACGGAATAAGGCTTCGCTCAGAGTAATTAAAGCGGTAGCGTTGTCATTAACCCCGCGCAGTAATACCGATTGATTCAAGACGGTGACACCTGCCGCAACCAAGCGTTGTAAGGCATTATTGACTTTATCATCTATTTCGTTGGCATGATTGGCATGTACCACCATCACCGGTTGCAAACGTGTTCCTGTCAACCAAGCCAACAATTCATGATTAACCCGCGCCGGTAACACTATGGGTAAGCGTGTGTGTAAACGCAGACGTTGTACATGCGAAATCTCGGCAACGCTGTGCGCCAAATCTGCTAAACGCTTATCTGTTAGCACCAATGGATCGCCCCCACTTAAAATGATTTCTGTGATAGAAGCATCGGCGCGAATGGCATCAAGTACCGTCTGAAGGTGTAACTTGGAGCCCGAATAAGCATAATGTTGGCGAAAACAATAGCGGCAATGAATCGCACAGGCACCAGTTGTTAGCAATAAAACTCGCCCCTGATATTTTTGCAGCACACTGGGGGCTTTTTTCGCTGCAACATCGCCGACGGGATCAACACTAAACCCTTGTAATTGCTTGTGTTCATCTACCAGTGGTAACACTTGGCGCAATAATGGATCATTTGGATCGCCCTTACGCATACGATCCACATAGCCGCTTGGCACACGTAGGCTAAAGCGTTGTTTAGCCGCGATAGAGTGCGCTAAGACGCTGTCAGATAATTCCAATAACTCCAATAAATGCACAGGGTTATGAATTGCTTGATGCAATTCACGTTGCCAATCTGTTGACATAGAATAGCAAGAAGTTAACGTTTCAGTTATCATAATCGTTCAAATAGACTGAACACGGTTATAAATCAAACTAGCGGTATGCTAATACCTTTGCCAATGGGCTTCAGGGGTAATGGGCTCGCGGCTAACGTTTTTTTCGCAAAAAAAAAAGCCGCGAAGGGATAATATCAATTTTAGTCCAGTCGGTTATAACTGAAGTGCTGAATATGTTATGGTTTAGTCAAAAAAAGCATAAGACATAATTATTGTTTCTAACGGTTGGTTATTCTTTATCCGCGAATTTAGCAAAGGTTATTGTATTTATTACCTGTTACCCATTGCCTTCAAACACAAACTGCTCAATATCTTGTTGATTACTACACTATATTTGTATTTATAAGGAGTTAAAATGGCGACTTTCAGTACCAATGAATTCAAAGCAGGACTTAAATTGATGATCGATGGCGATCCTTGTGCCATCGTAGAAAATGAGTTTGTCAAACCGGGGAAAGGTCAAGCGTTTAATCGGGTAAAAATTCGTTATATCAAAACGGGGCGGGTGATAGAACGAACCTTTAAGTCAGGGGATACGCTGGAAGGCGCGGATGTCATGGAAACGGACATGCAGTATTTATACAGTGATGGTGAATTTTATCACTTTATGGTTTCTGATACTTATGAACAATACGCCGCTTCTGTTAATACCGTCGGTGATGCCGCGAAATGGCTGAAAGGTCAAGAAGAATGTGTGGTGACGCTGTGGAATAATGATCCCATAGCTGTGGCAGCGCCTAATTTTGTGACTCTTCAAATCACTGAGACTGATCCCGGGCTCCGGGGGGATACTTCCGGGGGGGGGACTAAAGCTGCCACCTTAGAAACCGGTGCGGTGGTGCGAGTACCATTGTTTGTCAATAATGGTGATTTAATCAAAGTTGATACCCGCAACGGGGAATATTTGTCACGCGCTAAAGAATAAACGGGAGCGTTCCAAGGGGAAAGGGAGCCAGGCAATCGCATCTCATTATTTGGTGAAATCAATAATATCAACGGGTTATAAAGAAAAGTTAAAGTTTGACATAAATTGTAAATCATTGATTTTTAGTAACTACTCAGCCCTGAAAGGGCGAATTATTATAGCCTGGGGCAACGCCCCAGGTGCTCAGCCCTGAAAGGGCGAATTATTATAGCCTGGGGCAACGCCCCAGGTACTCAGCCCTGAAAGGGCGAATTATTATAGCCTGGGGCAACGCCCCAGGTGCTCAGCCCTGAAAGGGCGAATTATTATAGCCTGGGGCAACGCCCCAGGTGCTCAGCCCCGAAGGTGCGAATTATTATAGCCTGGGGCAACGCCCCAGGTGCTCAGCCCCGAAGGTGCGAATTATTATAGCCTGGGGCAACGCCCCAGGTGCTCAGCCCTGAAAGGGCGAATTATTATAGCCTGGGGCAACGCCCCAGGTGCAGGTGTTTATGATTTAAAGCCCTTTCTGGGCGCATTAAAATGGGCGAAAAGGGCGCAGCCCTGGGCTTTAATAAAGCGCCCTTTCAGGGCTGAGTAGTTACGTGCGATTACCCAAAGAAAGGGCTTTGGTTCTAATAAAAAGGAACAAAGAGAGGCTGTAAGAATAAATAATTTGTTAGTTTTTAGGGAAATTCCCAAAAAGAAATAATATATACCCCTTCGTTCCCCGGATAAAAACGGCATTTTTTCTTGTCATTCAAATAGTTATTTAGTATGACAAGCGATAAAAACCGCTCACAATGACGGTAGTAAGTATAATCTCTAAATACTCGCTAGTTCGCAAATGGCAAATACTCAAAGGTAAAAACCTTTGAGGTTTGACAAACCTCAAAGGTTTTAACGCAAAACTTTTCACAAACCGTAACGGATATCATTTTTGAGAAGGGATGGTATCCGGGGTGGTGAAAATCAGGCAATTTTGGTTCAAAAACGTTACCTGTTGAAATGAAGCATTGAAAAAAGTTATTTAAAAATAGTCAGTTAACTAACCATTTTTTCATTAACTAATTAACAATTCACAATTTTTATCAACCACCCCAGGACTCTCCCCTTTTTTCTTGCACCGATCCCCTAGCCCCTTTCTATTGTTCAGATTGATACACATTAACCCGTGCCGGAGGCAAGTTACCCCACACCGTTTTAAAAGACACACGCTTAAAGTGATGTGGGAACAGCATCCCTCGTCCGCTGATATCATAAGTAAACTGAATCAAAAGTCCCTCTTTTGGTAGTATCTTATCAATTTGTTTTATAATACCGTGTCCAACCGCATGCGGTAAAGAACGAAATGGCAAACTAGAAACAATGGTGCTGACTCGTTGACAATCATCGCCAAGCAACTCACATAAATGCTGCGCATCTCCTTTGATAACTTGTACATCAGGAAAACGTTGGTGCAAATAGTCCGCAAGAGAAGCCGATTGTTCTATCGACACTAAACGCTCTGGAGCAACACCATGTTGCAGCAAAGCCTCCGTTACTATACCCGTTCCACTTCCTAGCTCCACAATCAGTCCAGATTCAGTCAGTGGTACAAAACTGGCCATTGTTTGTGCGAGTCGCTGCGAACTCACCCAAACTGCCCCTATTGTCCGATAGTTTCGCAACGCCTCGCGAGTAAATAATATCCACTCGAACCTTGTTGATTTACTCTTTTTATTATCAGTTTGGGGTGATTCTTGAGTAGAATTAGCAGCCCTTCGTGAAAGGCTAACATCACGAAACTTCGCAACGGACTGGTTAATCAATGTTTTTGCTCTTGTTAGGTTACGTTGAATCACTCATTTATTTCCTTATAACTAATAGTCAATAATGGGTACATGTTATCATCAAGCGTGTTTGTCAGAACAAATGCTTAACAAAAAGGGTTGATGAGAGCCAAAATTTTTTTCTATAGTTTTTCAGATAAATAATTTCAGTTATAAACCTTCAAGGTTTTAGAAACCTTGAAGGTTTTGCCCTAAATATTTTTCTGAACGTCTATAGGCGAAAGGCTAATGTTTTTGCGTGCAAAAACGTTAGCCTAGAAATTTTTGTGTACAAAAACTTTTTGTGTACAAAAACGGATACCGAAAAACCAAATTGTTGACTCAAAAACCAATCCCCGCTAATTAACGAAGGGAACAAGGTTTTTTGGCAAACTTGATTTCTGTTTGGGGTTTAATAAAAAGTCCGTTCTGGCAAAAGTTCAAATATCGCCCCTTTTCGCGCTTGAAATTTCATAAAAACAGGTGGGCGTGAGTATCAGGCATTATCAATGCCAATTAAAAATTAAAAACAATTATATAAACAATAAAAAATGAATAGTCGCCTTCCAAACATAGTTTAAACAAGGTAACAATGCAAATTCACAACAATTCACAATTCACAACAATTAATAATAATAATTAATAACGTTGGAATTGTAGGTGGGTGGAAATCACCCTGATGCGCTATTTTGTCAAATGAAACATACTCAACTTATTATTTTGTCTATGTTTAGGCAACGTTTTAATTTTTCTTATCGTCTATTCTTATGTATCGATGTTCAAGTTTTTGATGTTCGGCAAGCTTTGCGGCAATTTTTGAGTGTTTAAATATGCAACTCATGGTTTTTTAAGGAAATCAGTTTTATGCACACAAACTGTCAAATCAACTATTTACCAAACTATTTACCAAAAACGTGATCATCGAGTATGTTATTGATAAGTGATAGCCTGTGGTGTACTTCAAAGCCCAGATCATATTTTAACAGCAAAAGGTAAGGGAGTATCAAATAAATCACTCTCCCAAATATTAACGCCTTGGCTGAACAGGGGTTTGCAACCCCGCCGGTATCCTGATTACTGGAATGAACGATTTTTTTTATTCGTCCCAAGTTCAATATCTTCGCCAAAACTTTTACCTTAACTCTGTTTATTCATCGGTAGTCCTGAAATGGAGTCCAAACTTTAGTTTGGATGGGTGAGCCAAACTAAAGTTTGGACTCCACCCACATTGCACCACTACCCAACAATTTACCATTGTCAGGTATAACATCCGTCGCAGTTGTCGTTCCCAGCCCAAAAGCGGTTAAGTTGCCCTCACTTTTGTCGTTATTTCAAGTTTAGGCGGATTCATTAAGGTTTTTTTCACGGTGCATTCATTGACGGCACGAATCAAAGCAGGGGCATATTTTTCGGGAAAAGAAGGGGGCAATTCGATTTCGAGGCGTATATTTTCGACTTTCCCTTTTTCCTTATTCCAATCACTGAATTGACGTAGCTGAATACCCCCGGTAGAAAGATCCCGCGTCTGACAAAAACGCGCGACAAAAAAACCTGCGCAAGTTGCCAAACTAGTTAAAAAATAAGCAAAAGGATCTGGGGCTGTCCCCTCGCCACCCACGAATTTAGGTTGATCAGTGTTCACTGTAAAATCATTAAAATGGGCGTTGACTTTCATGCCGCCGCCAAATGTAACTGTCATTTCCATCTGTTATTCCTGAGTGTGTGTATAAACTGAAAGGTTTTTGTTACGTGTAGCACAAATTTCTACTATAGATGTGAAGAATAATAACGTAACGATATGCATCCCTTCGAGGGATACTATCCGTTATGGCTTTTGAAATTAATTTAATTAATTATTTTTCTGAAAAACGATAGAATAGACATTATATCGATTTAATCTTAAGTACTTTATTTTATGACATTTACCAAAATCGCAATTTCAAGTAAATCAATGGGTTACGTTACGTTAGCTCGGTATAAACTCTAATGAATAGTAAACTTGTCCTTTAAAAGCTAAGTCGTTGATTTAATTAACTTTTAGACTCAATGGTTTACGTTTATTTAGGGACAAGTCTAGGAGTCTGTCTGACTTAATAGTGGTTCAAGTCGTGATGCTATCGCTTTTTTCGCGATAGTCTCACTAAAACAATAGCACGGGTTATTGCATCGATATTTTTTACTCATTAAGGATTTTGGCACTTATGAAAGATTGTGAACCGCAAAAGTGATACTATCGCATCGATACACAATAGCATCACGAAACAATTTAAAATCAATAGGTTATAATTTTTGTCCTGTACATAGAATTGATTGACAAGAGATTTTCGCCCCAAATTGAATAAACCGAATTAAATCTAATATGTTAGTCCACTAAGTCAGACAAACGCCTAGTGAATAAATTTTAAACACGCAACAATATAGTTACACTGTGCCATAAAGAAGAGTGCAAAGCAACACTTTTGCCATTTTTGTCTATAGGCTTTCTTTATGTGTAACATAGATAGATTAATGACATTTTATCCGTGAGATATTGAAAGTTGCTAATGATCTTAATAACTTTAAGTTTGTCAGCAGCCTCTAAGATTTATTTTGGCACCGCATCGGTTGCGCCAAGATAAATCTTGGACTCCAGCCACTTATGGCTTGGAATATTCAAGCCCCAACATTTTAGCCACTAACGTTAACGATTTCTCCACATTTTCATCAAATGGCAGCGTGCTTGATGAATTTTCTGGCAGCGTCACGGTGGGTTGAGTTTGCCCCTTTTGCTTGACTTTTTCTCCCATTTGCCGTCTTTCACCGGCGGGAAAGGTGGCAAAGGTACGACGTAATAGCGGTAATAATTCGGTAAAAATGTCCTCGTTTAACTCGCAAACCCAATTATCTAATAGTGCCCAAAATTGTTCGTCGTTAAGTAACATGGAGCCACTACCTCGCAGAAAACCGTCTACCCAAGCCCCAGTATGAGTTGGCTCGTTAGCAGAGGAAAGGGCAAAACTCATTTGTTGCGCTGCTTGCGTTACGGTGATGATGTGGGCACGGAAGAGTAATCGGCAACTGCGCCCCGCTATTAAGCCATGCAGCCGTTCTTGGGTTAAGAGTTTTTGCTGCGTTTGATGCCATGCCGATATATGTTCTTGATTTTGCACCAGGTTGAGGGCACCGTCAGTGTTGACAATCCGTTGATACATATCGGCTGCGGCATCGTTATCCAGTGAACTACATGCGGCTGGTAAGCCCACACAAATCCGCGCTATTAAGGTATCGACGACATGGGCTATTACCGTGGTATCAAAGCGTCTGACATTGCCATAGCGTAGGACGTTAGCGAGGCTGGGGAGCGCATCCATGAGTTGTACGACATCGCTTGCCACCGCCGCTTCCGCTTCTAAGCGTGTCATGGCAAAATCAATTGCGACAGGTAAATCTGCCAATAATATTTTGTCAACCAGTGGTGTGATAACGGCAAGGTTATTGGTTTTTTTTAATTGATGACAGGCATATTGGGTGGCTGCTTGTTCAACCGTGACACCCCAAACACTGGCTTCAATCAGTTTAATCGCAAATTCGGGTTGCCATTGTATTCGCCAAACTTCTTTAAAGGTACCTTTGGTTGAACCGGCACCCTTAAATTTCCCCCAAGGAATCTCCAGTAAAACCAGTCGGTGCAGTAAATGGGAACGCCCTAACCCGATGTCTTTCCGCAAATCTAATTCTAAGTCGTCTTCAACGGCCGACGGTTTCAGCCGTAATTTTTTCTGCCATTTCTCCAAATCTTTTTGCAGCGGCATCATCGGTGTTTCGTTGGGCACTTCGCCCAAACATTCGCCAATGATCAGTTTTTCGTGAATCACACGCATTGGCGCGTCATCACCAAAACATAAGGTGCTGAGGGCGGATTCGTTTAATTCGTCTAAATCGGGCAGCGGTTTGTCGCGTAAAGCGGCTAAGGTTTCGGCGACGCGCACACTTTCAATCACGCTGGCAGTGGAAGCGTCAATGCCTTCATCGCGTAAATGGTGAGCAATTTTGGTTAACCAACCACTGGCAACTTTTCGCGCACGAGTGCCAGTTTCGGCGTTACATTCCCAGAGATGTTGATACCACCCCGGCGAACTAATGCCGGCACCGTAACCACTAAAATAAGTGAGGCGGCTATTGCTCCACGGCACCCAAGTGGTTTGTACTTTGCTTTTGGGCAAGCCTTTAAGTAGCGCGTTATCCTCTTTGGCAGTCGTTTTTTGAGCGAGGGCGGGTACATGCCAAGCACCACATATGACTGCAATCCGTTCATAGCCTGCTTTAAGTGTCGCTCGTAAGGTTTTACGCATCCACGCTTCGCGTAAGATTTCTCGTTGTTGGTGAAATTCATCCTCACTGTCCCCAATTTCCTCGCGCAAAGCTGTCATTGCTTCTTGGATACCGGTAAATAAATCCAAGCTGCCACTTTGACGTTGCTCCACCATATATTCCCACCACCGTTCACCGTCGGAAAATCCAACGGCTTGTGCGAGTAAATTTAATGGATCGGTGTGGGCAATGATTTCAGCGTTGTCAGGCGTTTCAGCACCGATTTCGGTTGCCTGATTGTCATCACTGCCATTGTGTGACTTTCGCAAAGCCATTTGATGCACTTGTGGTAAATCCATGAAACTTAAATGAATATTGGTTTTATGGGCATAATGGATGGCTTGCCATTCTGGGGAAAAGTCGGCGAAAGGATAAAAAACCGTGTTGGAAAGGTTATCGGTTTCGTAGATAAGCAGTGCGACGGGGGGGCGCATTTCTTCATGGGTGGCGAGCGGGAGTAAAGATTCTGCTTCGCTGGGGCCTTCAAGTAAAATGGCATCCGGTTGGATTTGATGTAATGCTTTCAACAGGCTACGGGCAGAACCGGGGCCGTGATGACGGATACCTAGGAAATGAATGTTGTCGTTGTCAGTCATATTCAGTTATCAGTTATCAGTTAGTACAACAGATTTTTGGTCTAAACGGATTGTTGTCGGTTAGTACAACGGATTTTTGGTCTAAACCGATTGTTATCAGTTAGTACCACGGATTTTTGGTCTAAACGGATTGTTATCAAGTTAGTACAACGGATTTTGGGTCTAAACGGATTGTTATCAGTTAGTACAACGGATTTTTGGTCTAAACCGATTGATAAAAGAAAATCCGTCACATCCTTCAATGCGCTGTACTTACAATGGATTTTTGGTCTAAACCGATTGATAAAAGAAAATCCGTCACATCCTTCAATGCGCTGTACTTGTTATCTTATAGTTCCCACGCGCCAGCCGGTTCTATCATTTCGGGACTTAAACCGGTGAGGGAAACGATTGTTTCTATATCAACTCCCGTCTCTCGCATCTTTTGGGCAATTTCCAATTTGGCATTTTGGGAGCCTTCTTCTCGGCCTTGTTTCAATCCCTTATTGAGTGCAGTTTGAATGATATCTTTGTCATTCACAATCTCCATCAGATACTGATCATAGCTGCGACGCTGTTCAGGCGTCATTTTTAACAACGCCAACTTTTCGCGGGCACTGTCTATGTGTTTTGCTTTAAAGTCAGGGCGCACTGCGGAGTGTTTGAGCAAATAAATCCACTCATCCAAGTCGTTTTTTATCGCATCGGTAAAAAGCTCAACATTAATCAAGTAATATTCGGGGAAAATGTCTTTGGTGTGGACTGTCTCAAAGGTTTTATTTTCAGCAGACGGCTCAATCAATCGACGGCTCGTAAAAGACTCGTCATAATGCAACCCACGAAAGTCAGTAGTGCCATGGTAAACATAATCTTTGCCTAGCCCCAAATTGAAGTAAAGGATACTGATTGAAATGACTTTGCTGACTTCGCTATAGTCATTACCCGGCTTAATCGTATCAGCGATTAATTTGGAAACCCCAAACAAGATACGTTCCAGATAAGCGCTGACGTGATAGTTTTGGACTTCGATAATCAGATACCGCTGTTTTTCGTCTCTGACAAGAATATCAACCCGGTTGAATTTTTTATCTTCATCGGATTGATTGGATTCGCTTTCCAAGAGATTGACGATTTTCACCTCTTGACTGAGAATCGCAGTTAAAAAGCCTTCCAACACATCAAAGTTGGCTTTGTCACGTAATAAGTTTTTTATCGCCCAGTCAAAACGGACGAGTTGGTTTTCTTCAGGGTTCATGTTGTTTACCTCACTAAATAATAACTACAAGGATTGTTTATAAGAAAGGATAAACACCTGCAGGCGTGTTAAACTCCTTTCCCCTGGAACCGATCCCCTTTCCCCTTTTTTTCCTTATATAGACGTTCAGAAAAATATTTAGGGCAAAACCTTAAAGTGTTTCCAAAACGCTTTACGGTTTCTAACTGAAATTATTTATCTGAAAAACTATATGTTTCGTTTCTACTATCAATGGTACCACCACCTTTTTACCAACCATGACTGGTTGCTGCTAACCAGATTTCAGCAGTCAAATCGGATGCGAACGCATACACGTAAGCCGGCTCGTTATTAGAAATATATAACCGGAAGCGGGTGCCCGAAGGATAGGCGCGTTGCATTTGGTATTATTCACCTGTCCAATTGGCTTGCATGTTGCATCAATGGTTTTTTCATGCCCTTTAAATGACTCTCCACTCGGTTCGCTTTATTCAGGAGTCGGCCAACTTTAGTTTGAGGATATCCACTATGAGTACAACGAATTGACGAAAAGAACGAATGGGGGACAGTGGAATCAACGCAGATGCGGAAAAATCGCGGCTTGAGTCATTCGTTTATTTCGCCAATTCGCGGTACTCAACATTACGCTGTACTCAACATTAACAATTCGCGGTACTCAACTAAACGATAAGTAAGTATCAGTACAACGAATTGACGAAAAGAACGAATGGGGAAATGGTGAAATCAACACCGATGCGTCGATATCACCCGTTTTAAAATAAATCCTTTCTTATATACAATCCCTGTCGTTATGTGGTTTAATCCTTTCTTATAAGCAATCCTTGTAGTTATGCTCGGCTCCCCTTCTTCCCTCCCCTCAACTTATT
>QNER01000070.1 GCA_003646175.1 Candidatus Parabeggiatoa sp. nov. 1 | reverse complement strand
TTTGGTGGGCAACAAAAAGACTTTGGTGGGCAACAAAAAGACTTTGGTGGGCAACAAAAAGACTTTGGTGGGCAACAAAAAGACTTTGGTGGGCAACAAAAACACGTTTGGTGGGCAACAAAAACACGTTTGGTGGGCAACAAAAAGACGTTGGGTGGCTACGAACTATTACCCAAACGGCTATTAAATCGACCCATCTTCCGAGTGTAACCTTCATTTGATGTAGAAGTGTAGTAAAGAAGTTTGGTGGGCTTTGTAAAGAAGTTTGGTGGGCAACAAAAAGACGTTGCCCACCCTACGAACTACCTATTATCTCCGGTGGTGTTGTGCGCCTAATTTAACCCAAGCAATCGCAATAGATTCTAACAATCCTTGCGGTTTGATGTTAGCACTGCCGGTGACTAACCAATAAGCTTCTTGTTGTAAATCGAGTATCTCAAACAAGCGGCGCAGGTTCAATTGTTTCGCGAGACGTTGCAGTGCTTCTTGATGATCATAATTGACCAGATATTGCGTGTGCCCAGTGGTGGCATAGCGGATGATATCCATCGTCCAACTGAGCATCCATTGTAATACCGGTGCGGCTTCTAATTTACTCCAACCTTCGGCAACGCGGACAGGATCGATTTGCCCACTGGGCAGTTGCGTTAAACTATCAAATAATGCCTGCCGTTTCGCCATACCCTCGGTTTCTACCAACGCGAGTGCTGCGAGAGGGGCTTGGGTGGACAGATTGAGTAACAGTTGAACATAATCTTCCGTTACCCGCTTTTTCTCATTTAAACGACTACGCAACCACGTTTGTGCCGCAGTGCGATTGGGGCTGCCAAAATCAAGACGTTGACAGCGGCTGAGAATCGTGGCGAGTAAAGCGCTAGGTTGATGACTGACTAGCATTATCAACGTCTTAGGGGGTGGCTCTTCTAGTAATTTTAATAAACTGTTAGCCGCGTTGCGAGTCATCGCTTCCGCTGGCGCGACAATCGCAATTTGATAGCGCCCATAATTCGCCGTCAGTGTATAAAATTGAATTAAACTCCGTATCTGATCGATTGAAATCTGTTTACCGGTTTCGGCTGGTTGCACGTTGAGTAAATCGGGATGAGTTTTGGCACGTAGCAGATAACAGGATTTACAATGTCCACAGGTTGATGCTGAAATCCCCCCTCCCCCTTTTTCAAAGGGTGGAACTCCCCCGTCGTGAGAGGAAACCGACTTTCTCCCTTTATCTTCGGTGTGCAGAGGGGATTTTTCACAAAGCAAATTTTCTGCTAAATGCTGTGCAAACAAGGCCTTACCCATACCCAGCGGCCCACACAGCAATAATGCATGAGGCAAACGATCTTGTTGGCAGCTACGCTGCACTTGTTGCCATAATGTGTCATGCCAAGGTAGTCTATTATTCATAGTGATGTAAGGGTTATTTATACTTAATGTTCAAGTTTTGGTAGTCCTGAAATGTGGGTGATATATTTTAATTCCCCTGGTTTCACCAGGGGGTACTCAAATTTTCAGGCTAAAGTTTAGCTCAAAGTGCTTTAGCCTGAAAACCCCTTCAGGGTTGTTGGGGAAAAGTCTCAGAATAGAAATGTGCCTGTTTGAACTTCATCACCCACATTGCACCACTACCCAAGTTTTTTCTCAAAAGCAAGAACAGAAAGCGATTATATTTAAGAAAGGATAAGGCTAAAAAGCAAAAACGACATAAATTATTCTCCGGATGCACAAGCTAAGTAACTTCCAATATTCTCCGGATGCACAAGCTAAGTAACTCCCAAATAATAATATACCAGCAGGGGGGGTTATTTTTTCCCCAGGTTGCACCTGGGGCTATTCACATTCAACCCCTTCGGGGTTGATAAAAGTGATTCGGGTATGTTTTTTGATATATTAATTTTTTGGAGTTACCTAAAGTTTGGACTCAGGACGCACAAACTCAAGTTTTTGACGCGATTTGAAAAATCGAGGTAAAATCTTAAACCTAATAAAATTGTAACTACTCAGCCCCAACGGGGCGAATTATTATAGCCTGGTGCAGCGCCCCAGGTGCAGGTGTTTATGATTGTTCTCAGCACCGAAGTGTGCGAATTATTATAGCCTGGGGCTTTGCGGCAGGTGCAGGTGTTTATGATTGTTCCTAGGGCGTTGCCCTAGGCTTTAATAAAGCACCCCGTTGGGGCTGAGTAGTTACATAAAATCAAGGCTTTGGTGTTTTTGATGCGATTTTAAAAATCGACGTAAAATCTCAAACCTCATCAAATCAAGGCTTTGGTGTTTTTGACGCTTGGCAATTTGGTATTCTGGAACGGGCGACAAAGTGGGTGATTCAGGATTTTTATCTGTTTCGTGTACCAACAGATTTAGAGGATTTGTTAAGGGTGCTTATTGCAATTTTAAGCGATTGCGTTCCCAAGATTTTGGTTTTCATTCGTTCCAGGCTAACTTTGCACGAATTTATTAGCTATAGTTTTTCAGATAAATATGTTGATTTGGAGTCCAATATTTATTTTGGCTCTCCTGACCGATCGTTTGGACTCCTGCCAAAATTCTGGAGGCACTTCTTGCTTTGGCTCATTTTGCTTATGCCGGGTTTTTCGGGATCACTTTTCTATGAGTACGACGGATGAACGGATGAGTACGAGGGATGAGTACAGCGAATGAGTACAGCGAATTTCCGAAATAAACGAATGAATAAATAAATCAACGGATGAGTACGATGGATGAGTACAGCGAATGAGTACAGCGAATTCCCGAAATAAACGAATGAATAAATCAATGGATGAGTACGATGGATGAGTACAGCGAATTCCCGAAATAAACGAATAGAGTCTTTTGTGTCTGACGGGGTTTGCAACTTTGTCCGAAAGGTTTTATCAGGCAAAATGTTTAAAAAAGCTGACGGCACCGGTTACAAACCTGTTCAGGCAGAAAATAGGAACTCAGAAACGTGATATTTTAATAACAACAGTCATACTCAGGTTCACCATAGATAGAGTGGATACGGGGCGTATCATATTGCGCCTCTAAATTGTCAATAATCTCTTTGCCAGCTTCTACCTGAAATTGTAGAAGATTTGGCTCCAAAATGACATCGTTAATAGTCGCCCTACGTCGTCCTATCTCCTTATTTTTGTTATCCCTATAATCAACATACACCTTAATATAACGACACAACACTCTCCTAGACTCGTGATTGTTGATATAAAACTGTATCAACCGTCGAGAAGGGTGAATCATAGGCGATATGTCGAAATTAATGTTTGGCTCCTGACCAAAACTGCATGGACAGGGACACGCACAGGTTTTACCATCAGCATGATACGGAACACTGTGTCCACTCCCCCAAACCATAGCATCGCATATAGCACTATAGTTTCTTTCAAGCCTTTTACAGTGGGGACAGAGCTTGCTCTCAACACCATTCAGTAAAACTTTCCCATTCTCCAATAGTTTCATTGGGAATGCCAAAATTGGCAAAGATATCATAAGGCTTCCAAAAAAGCTCATCATCATTAGAAACACCAATTTTGGTTTCGTTGGTGTTAGCCGCTGTGCAGTCATTTAAAAATTTCCTCATGTTGGAAAGGTTTAAGGAAAGGCTCTTTTATCACACTTGATTTTAACACGAATTGAATGACGAGATGGAGAATAACTGAGTGTAAGACAAACTTTATTTTGTCTCAATGATTCTACCACTTGAGTCATCCGATTCTTTGGTTTTAGGATAAACTCACCTAACGGCCCTTGCGTAAAGACATTGACAGAGCAACCTCCAGTTTTAAAGGGTATTGTACGGTTTAACTGGTTGGGATTGGTGCAAACGGATTGTCCTTCTAATCGGATCGGGCAAGTATCTCCGCGCCGCTCGTCACATTTCCAAGCCTTGAGAACACATAACCCGGTTGTAAAACTAACGCTCGGCTCGATTTGTTGCCAAAACAAGCATAGTGCGTTGTCAGTTACAGTCGGGCCGGCAATTTCCATTTGATAGACGGCTGCTTGGCTAAATGACTTTTTATCCAGCAGTCTTGCTGAAAGCGTCAACCGGTGCTGCTGATGAGAGAGTTGTGGCTTTAAAATTTTATCGGCTTCAACCCCAACTAACTCATTGTATTGATTGAGTTCGGGGCTGACACCTAACCGGTATTCTGTTTGAATACGCTGCAATATCTCTTGAATCGTTCCTTCTGAGGAAACTATTTGATACCGCGTGCTGTATTGTTCAGCAATTTGCCGAAGTCGTGTACTCAGATCGGCACTTGATAGGGTTTGAGCGAGTGTCGCCGGGATTTGGAAGTCTTCGATTGCCAGTCGTTCTTGCGCCATCACTGGGGCTATGACTAATGGGTAAATGATGCTCAATAGCCAGATGCATTTGTTCATATTTTGTTTTCCGTTAAAATCGCAAATAAATCCGATTTCTTGAAGAAATCGGATTTCTCAATTCATTAATTTACAAAGAGTATATACTTCGTTCCCTTGGAAAAGGTGAAAATGAAAAATGATGTATCGTTGCACAAAACGCCTGATTTTAACCTATAGATGTTCAGATAAATCACTTCACGGATAGCATCTCTAAGAAGGGATACTATCCGTCCGTCAATCCGTTTTACTCTCAGTATATAAAAACCCGAAGCAATGGGTAAAATCGGTTTTCCAACTTGATTGGATTTGAGGGTAAATGCCAAGTCCACTCAACTTGATGAACAAGCACATTAGCAGGGCGCAATGCTTGTTCCACTAATAAAGTAACCATCATTTGCGTGACGAGCGGTTCGGCTGTTTGTTTGCCCACCCAGTCTTTTAGCATCGCTAAGGTAAAGGTATTTGGCAATTCGGCTTGGGCTTTAGATAACAACTTGGCAATATCTAAAGAAGTCTCTAATTTAACTTCAAGCCGCTCGGTGCATAATACAATCACTTTATCCCCACGGTTGAGCATTTTGGGAATGGCTTGTTGAAAAATAAAAGGCGGGTTGGTATTCGTCTGTTGGCGAGAGATAAACTCAGCGGGGCCTTTTTTGGGCATCCGCCAGACAACAATATCTACTTTATTAATATGAGGAAATGGCACCTTATGAACGGCCTTGGGTTTGTCAAAATTGGCCAAACTGTGTTGGATTTTTAGCGTTAATACTTGGGCGCTGTCACTGTCCAAAACCATCGCTTCTTGCAAATCTTCAGTCGTGACAAAATGTTTAGGCACCGGTACCAGAAATTTTGCCGGGGATAACCAGTAATCGACAGTTTTTTGGTGAAACCAACGCACTTGGTTTTTTTCGGCAACCGATTTGATCGCAATGGACATGCCCACCGTTAGCTTTGCGGCTAACTGGCTTAGGGCGGTTTTATCAGGTACGCTTAAAACGCCAAAAGATTTCAACGGCGCGTTAGTTCTTGAACGCCATAAACCAGAAGCGGGTAATTCACTGAGCAAGACTAATCCGCCTTTGCCATAAATACGTTGCAAACGTGTAGCTTTACCGGTTTGGGCTTGCAGCCGAATGACTGGCCCCAATTTGGGCAAGTCATTAATCTCGGCGATGGTATAGTCCCCTAAAATGGGGAAAGCCTTGAACCATGGACGGGTGAGGGTATCCTTGGTATCCGTACCCTGCACTGGTAAAGAGATATTTTCCGCTGGGTATGAAACGACACCGTCGGTGCTGGGTGACTTAACATCTTGGTAAATCAACAATTCTTGCCCGAAAACGGGGCCAACCAATAACAATAATGCTATCAAAATGACAGCGTTAATTTTGGTCATCATTAATTATCCTCAGTCGTTTTTAAATGTTTTTAGGAGTCCAAACTTTAGTTTGGCTTTTTTCTTGTCTGAATCAGGATTTTCAATATTGAAGGATTTTCAGGATAACATTTCTCTTTTCTTGTCTGAATAAAGATTTTCAATTTTCAGGATTTAAGGATTTTTAAGATAAAACCTAAAATTCTTAATATTTATCCTTAAAATTGTAGTGGTCAACGGGCGCATTCCCACGGCACGGTTAAGTACAACGAATTACGTGGATAAACGAATAAAGCATAATAGTTCTTGATGATTTATTAGACATAGATGGCTTTGTTTGAGAAATAGTAACGAAAGATAAGTCAACTCAAAGATTATAAAATGAGAAACACGCAGGGTTTGGGGAGTTTTAATTCGTTTATCCACGTAATTCGTTGTACTCAATATAATGACCTTTTTTTTGGAATGCGCCTTGGTCAACATTGAACGGGCGAAACAGTTCTTTCAAACCTAACACGCAGTGGATTTCCCAAAACATTGCCAAACTAGATTAGTTCAACCTCCTTTTGACCATTACAATTTATCCTGAAAATCCTTAAATTCTGAAAATCCTGATTCAGACAACAATGGTGAGACAAGATGACTCAATTCTTCGGTGTCAATGGGCACCGAAAAAGTCATCGGCTGGGTTTGAGGCCAATTCACCACCGCGCCGTTTTCAAGAAAAACTTTACCCCAATAAACTAAACGATATTGTTTAAAATCATCAGTCATCGTGAAAGTTTGCTTATACAATTTATAATGCTTTCTAATAATCAAGACTTTACCGGGTTGCCGATAGCCTTTGTTGTCTATCATTTCAGTTTGCAAAGCAATCGCTCGTATCCCTAACTGTTTAAGATCAATAGCGGTGTAAAATCGAATCGTTTGTATTCGATAACCATCATCAGTCCACTCTTGAGCAGATTGTTGTATCACTTCAACCGGAAACAGACGCGCTTGTTCCAGATAAACCGGACTGTGGATAAGCGTCTTGGTTGGTTTGGATAGTCGAGGTAGCGGGTAGCGCAAACGGATCGCTAACTGTCCGGCCGTTTGATAATACTCAAACAGTTGGCGGCGCAGAGTAAAAACAATGGCTTTTGTCGTCCTATCGTTCAGTTGTTCAGAAGACTGAATGACTCCGTTTTCGACAAAACGATTCACGCGCTGCTGTAAATGTTCAATGGTATTGATTGGATCGGTTTTTAAAGCGGTGAGTATCAGCGACCAATCGAAGGTGACTTCATAAGGTGCATTGACTAAAGCCTGATATTCACCGTTCACGGCAAGAATATAAAAACGCGCCGATGATTTAAGAGACTTTTCCAATAAAGTCAGTTGAAGTGGTGTCAGTGACACATCCAACAGCCAATTTTGTTCAGCCGTTTGGAAAACCTGACCCTGAATCAGCCCTTCTGGGAGTTTTAGTGCTGCCCACACTAGCTGTTCACCGATACCATTTAACTGAACATACCCTTGCACAATGCCACTTTGGATAAGTTGCCCTTGGTTGTCTATAAAAGAGGTTTTAGTCAGGCGCAGTTGGGCGGTGAGATTGGTGGCCTGTCCCAATAAAGGCCAACTGAATACGATCAAAATGATTATAACGTTTATCCTATTCATCATTTCTCCACAATAACTACAAGGATTGTATATAAAAAAGGATTGGATCGTTCGCCACCCGGTTTAACTGTGCATCGATTATGTTGTTGAACTTGCCCAAACACACACTTGCAGTCGTTTGTACTTGTAGTTATAGGTTTTTAAAATCCTTTCTTATATACAATCCTTGTAGTTATAGGTTTTTAAAATCCTTTCTTATATGCAATCCTTGTAGTTATTAGCAATCCTTGTAGTTATTAATGCCCTATCAATACATAAGGAAACTCGGCCCGTTGCCAAGGTGTTGTTTGTTCTGCCAATTTAATACGCCATTGAAAACGATAAATGGGATCATGTTGACGATCTCGTTTTAGTGCATAGTGAACGGTGTAATTGCTATTGTCGGCCGACAACGGGATCGTTTTAATCCGCCCTTGATAGTTGATTTGAATTGCTGGTGCTTTGTCGCGCTGAAAGAGTTTTTCTAATCTCTGGTTGCTCACTTCGACTACGATGGGATAGTCTTGATCCACAAGCACCGTTGTCATCGCTTCGGGTTTCACCTGAATGGCAAGTGGAATGGTTTGCTGGGTTTTGACTTCAAATCCCAAAATGTCGGTGTTCAAGCGCATTTCTAAAATCATACCTTGGGTTAAAAAACGCTCGAAGACTTTGGCTTCACGACTATCTAAACTCGCCACTAAACTGATCTGGTTACCCGCCAGATGCAAAGTGGTGATCTCAAGACTCGCAAGCGTATCTGGCACCTGAGTCAGTCGAACAGTTGAAACCGGGGGTGCGCCGATGATTAATTGCGGTGTTGTACCAAGATGATGCGCCATCCAAGCGGTTATGCCTTTTTGCTGTTGGGCAGTCGGCACAAAATTAGGCAAGCTGCCTTTGATGTAATACACAGTCTTTTGGTTAGGCAATTCTAAAACCGATAATGTACCCATGATCTGCAAATGGGTTGTTTGCGGTATTACCTGTGCAAGTTTATCCCACGCTGAAAACAGCAACGTAAACTCGGAGTTCGGCATGGGTAAGGCTAACAGCGTGTTTTTCAATTGCTCGGCTTTGGTGGCTAAAAAACGATCCACTTCAAGTCGCTGTGCCATCGTCCACTCGTCCTGATCACGCCATAATGTCATTAAATTAAAAAACTTGACGGCGTTCATCTGATTAATGCCATTCTGCCGATAACTTAATTCATCAACATGATTTTCCAAGCTTTGAATAAGAAGACGGTCAAAAGTGGGCATAGACAGCACGACTTTCTGGTTGGCATCGCCCCAGACTAAAATGCGTCGGTGCGTACTCGCTTGCATCTCTAAATAACCCCGTTGCCATTGCTGCTCAAGGCTTTTGAATACCTTGGGAGAAAATCCGTTGCGTAACGGTAACGCAAAGCGTATTTTATTGTGGCCCACTTTCGCCGCTATCGCAATCTCCAATTTGTTCTCTTGGATTAATCGACAACTTTTAACGATGGGGGAAGGGCTTGGTAAAATTAACTCACCGTTATCTTGAATGGATAATGACAACGATTGTATCGGTGCAACTACTTGCTGAGGACGATTAGTGTTCACCCATCGTTGATTTTGCAGCGCGACGGTCATCGTTTGGGTACGAGGAATCAAATTAAGATTGGTATAGGTTAATCTCAAATAGCCGGTGCCTATTTGGTCATTATAAATAGTATTACCAATCGCAGAATTTTCTTGCCAAAGTAAACGCTCATAGACTTCGCTGTTTTGGTATTCTACGGCTTTAACTTGAAGCGGGGAAACACGATTTAACCACTTATCGATCCGCAGCTGCTGTTCTGTCACTGTTTCTAGCCAACAAACGCCGTTTTCACTCAAAGCCATCGCAACAATACGATGATTGGCTTGCGGCGATATTTCGTAAAAGGGGGTTATGGCGTGTACGTTGGTGATAAATAATGCTAGAACAATGGATTTGATTATTTTCATATTTTGGCACTCAGTGAATAACTACAAGGATTGTTTATAAGAAAGGATTAATTCAAGAAAATACTTACTTGGCTTTTGGTAGTTCCGTATAAGTAGTGATGAACTTAAACGGATACTATCCTTTTTCTAGGATAGTATCAGTAAAATCACTACGTGTATGTACCGGACTACCGGCTTTGTTATCCTTTCTTATAAGCAATCCTTGTAGTTATTGTTTTACGGCACAAAATCCTCATCTGACAAATAGAGGGTTAATCCATCCGGCAAATCACGCAATTCTTGATTATTATGGACATATTGCCGTTTACGCGGTTTTTCTTTATAACCCTTAGCCTGAATCGTGGCTTTAACCGCTCCTCCATCGGTGCAAATGGGCCAAACAATGAGTTCGTCCTTCTCATCCGCCTTGATCTTAAAACGTAACTTCCGTTTGCCTTGTTTGAGTTTACCAGTAATTGACTTAGGAAATTGATCCGGATTTAACGCTTCATCCCCCTCTTCAGCCGAATCGAAGGCATCTTTGGCATCTTGCCGAAAGGTGAGTTCTGAGGCATCCACTTCTACAAACTCAATGCCCACTAATTCTGGGGTAAAGGTCAACCCAACAATATTACTGCGTAAATCAATCTCACGGCAACTGATCGTTTTGATCTTAGTGCCTTGTTGGCTCGTCAGCTCCAGATGATAACTCATCCGATATTTACTATTTGGGTTCGCAAAATAAACCGGCGCAAAAACTTCTTCCTCGGCGTCGATGGGTACCAGATTGCGACCCTTTCGATCCGGGACATACACTTGCTCAATGGTCGTATCGCCACCCGTCAAGACATATTTCAAGCTCAAGATGCCAAAAGGCTTCGGATTGAGGCCACCAGCATTGGTACTCACTTTTAACGCATTGAAAAAACTATCCTTTTCAACTTCAACGAACATCATGTTCTTGATTTCTTCATTGGCGGGTTTAACACTGAGCGTATTGCCGGTTTTATTACCAGGTACGCTAATCTTTTGATTGGACTTATAATGAAAATAAATATGCCCGCTACGCCGTTTTTTGACATCTTTGACATTAACGGCATAACCAAAGCCACCGAACCATCCTTTATTCAACTTTGCTTTGGCAGGCTCGGCTGGCTTTTCATCGGCCTTTGGCGGTTCTTGAGTTAAAACGGCTTCGGTGATTCGCATTAAGATAGTTTCTTCAATCAGATCAATCAGCCGCTTGCCTTCTGGTTTATTGTAATCGGGCTTCACTTGCCACTCGATCTTGATATCGGCATTATCGACTAAATCTTCGCGGACTTTTTGCCAATTACCTTCAAACGAGCCTTTGAACCACCAACGACCCACCGTCGCACGCACTTGAGAACTCCGCGAGTAATGTTTATAGACTTTATCCCATTCGCCAGTCACTTTAACATCAATTTCTGGCGTGTAACCGGTATAGGTATAGCTGTAATTCACCGCTAACCCCGCTGTTCCGGTCATCATTTTTTGATAGACAGCGGCGCCTTGTGGTGTGAGATCGATGACAACCGGCGCGACTTCGCCAGCATGACGGATGCTGGGGCCTTTACCAAGGTAACTGGTGGCAAATTTACCCCCTTCACCACCACTCACCGCAAATTCCAGGTTAGCCTCGGCAATATCAATCATTCCAATTCTAACCAGCTTTTGTTTAAGCCCTTTCGTTTGCGCGATTTGCGCTTTGGCTTCATCCAACAAACCGTCAGGCAAGGACACCGTCAAAGCCATTTGCAAAATACCGCCCGTAGTCGAATCCTTATTACGGACAGCAAAATTATATTTCAGGAACTGAAACTGGGGGACTTGCCCAAAATTACCGTGTTTTCGGGTGGCTAACCGAGGTTTAACGGGAAGGTAGTAATACTGATACTTACTATCCGTGTCTGGATAAAAAGTCACTTCCTCACCGCCAAGCTGGAGGCTAAAGCGATTGTCTAATAGGGCTTCAGCCTGAGCCACCGAGGTTGATAATAACAGGGCAAGGCATCTGAGTCCGAGTATAATGAGGTTGGCGTTTCTCTTCATACATATAAAACTCCATTAGTCGTGATTGATAAAACGTGAGATTTTAGTAAAAACAGTCATAGTCAACGTTTGGATCCAGTTTGGAAATAGAAGGATTGCTATAGTCGATTTCCAACAGTTCTATCAATTTTTTACCGGTATCCAATTGTAGTTCCAAATTGTTAGGTGGAATGCGGATATTTTGTAAAGAGACTTCCCGATAACCGATAGATTCATTTTTGCCATTGATATAAAGTGCTTTAATTTTGATATATCGGCATAGTAGTTCATAAAGTTCATGGTTAACGAGATAGATTTGTATAAAACGCCGACTTGGATGAATTGTAGGAGAAATATCTAAATTAAGCTTTCGTCCATTTAATACTTCAATACAAAGACAAGCACAACTTGTTGTTGGGTCGACAATTAACGGTACCGAAAAATAATGAAACACTCGGCATAGTGATTTAATGTCCTGCTGGATATTTTCACATAACGTTGCAGAACAAGGTGACATAATCTCAAGCGGTTCTTGAGTCATAGATACGACTGATTGACTCCAAAACGCGAGGATAATTAAAAAATGAGAATGTTTCATGACTCATTCCCCATAAAAAGGCTGGGCTTAAAGCCCAGCCATTCAATTCAATGGACGCTTGATGTCTTATTTATTGTTGTTGCAAGACTGCTACTTCCTGCTCGACGTAGCGCATTAAAGCGGCTCGCAAAGTGCGAGAATCATTGCCCACATACTGCTCGGTCACTTTCAAATACCCTTTGATCTCGGCAGGTTGCCCACTATAATAACCCGCTCCCTGAGCATAAACGGCATAGTCAATCGCACTGAAACCAATATTGGCTTTAAACAGGGCCTTCCGATGGGCACGACGCTTCTTTTCTATCTTGCGAGTTAGGCGATTTTGCAGGGATTTCGGTAAATCTTGTTGATGCAGGTAGGCAATGGCAGCATCATAAGCCCGGTTGATCTCGTCAAGAGACAACAAGTCAAAGCCATTCTGGTGTTTATCCAGAAAAATAAGGCCAGCATCACCATTTTGATAGGTTGTTTCAAAAACCGCTTCTAGAATCACCCACCCGGTTGGCGCACTGTAGTTATAAGGCTTGGTGACTTTTCCATAACCGCGCCAGTATGAATGGGGAGCTTCCACTTGGATATGCGGCAAGACTTTCACCGTCCGTTTCTGAGCAATGAGGCTCAGAGTATCGTTGGATTTAACCAATATAGCAGCGCAGTCGCACATACACGATGTTTTTGGATCAACAACCAAAGGCACCAAAGCCTCTTGGCGAGCTGCACAAATGTATTGGACGTTCTCCAAGTTTTCACAGAAACCCGGTTCGCATAGAGGTAATGTTTCTGCGGTTGCCGTAGTGGCGGCAGCCATAATAGTTAATGCAGTAAACTGCTTAAGTTTTTTCATGATAATTCTCTCTTCTTTGTTGACAGTTGATAGTAGGGTGAGCAAGCGGATAAGAATTTGGTTTTTCCCCGTTTGCTATTGTCTGCTTACTCACCACCCTTTTGAACCCTATTTTTTAGGCGGGACGTTGGCGAGATCGATTTCATCCCACAGCAAATCAATCTCTTCTCCAGTTGCATCACTCGTTAGCTGCACCAACATATCACCAGACAACAGACTATTTGTGACATAAACATGGTGAAGTGGCACGGTGGAATCTATATTCACCATCACGTTAATTAAATCAACGCTTTCTTTGGTGACTTTCTCGTTTGTGAGTACTTCCACTAACTCACCATCATAACGACGCAGCTTACTGCCAACAGAGACAGAATCCAAAGCAACCAATTGATCATGCTCATCGACTACTGTATGATTATCAGACGCGGTTAAAAAGGAACCATCACTTAATGTGACTTTTTGCGCCTGATAGTTAGTCACTGAACTACGAGTGACTAAATAGACAGGAACACTTTGCAAACCGGAAGCCGTCATCACCATGATTAGATCGCCTTCAACAAGTTCATCAGCACGTTTGACTTCGCCATTAACGAGCATGATGAGTGTGTCGCCCGTGACGCAGCTACATGGGCACCAACACACAGACTGATCTTTCCTGACAACCGGAAAAGGGGTACCGTTGCTGAATCCCATTGCTTTGCAAGATTCATTGAGTTGTATACTCACTGACGAACAATGAGATTCTGGACATTTTCCGCCGGCTGCAAATACAGAATTAAAAGAAAACAATGCGACAACAGCCACAATAAGTGGTGTTAGCCAGTTGTGTCGTTTCTTCTGATTCATAAAAATCTCCTAAATGTGAGTGAAAACTGACGGACGATTTACGCGCCGTCATTGAAGTCAAAGTATAATCAATGGCTCTTGGAAAAACTCCGCAAGAAAATCCAAATCCTTTTAGAGTTTCCACAGCCAATTCCTATCAATCAGGCACATTAGCGTTGGTTCGGTGTTGCCGCTGGACAGAAGCAAACGCAAACAACACCGCCTTCAGGAGAGATAATTGGCAAAACGTGTTTACTACCCCAGCCAAGCGCACTGCACATCATGTGAATATTCTGCTGAATAGCTTGACAGTGGGAGCCGAGATTGTACTCTTGTTCCATCATCAACACGTTGCCATTATTCAGCATTTGAAATTCAACTATGAATTAGATTTCCACATTTTTTAGGTTAAATTAGCCATACGTCATCCACCCTAAAAACCATGCGAACAGTTTATGACAGTTTCATGTGTCTTTATCCGCAGCAACCGGATTTAATCAATTTTTACACTTTTTTAAAGAACCAATGAGCAACGTTCAAATGATGCCAATAGTATATAAAAGAACTATGCGTTAAAATCTGCTTAAAAATAAATTATTTACGCTGTAGCTGATTAGCAACTATTCAAATCGTGCTAATACTGATAGTACAACGGATACGCGAAATTAACGGATAAGGCTTTCCTAGATTCAGTGGCAACAGTATATAAAAGAACTTGGCGTTAAAATCCGCTTAAAAACGATTTACGCGGTAGCTGATTAGCAACCATTCAAATCGTGCCAATACTATATAAAAAAACTCAGCGTTTAAATCCGCTTAAAAATGATTTACGCGGTAGCTGATTAGCAATGTTCAAATAGCGCCAATACTGATAGTACAACGGATACGCGAAATTAACGGATAAGGCTTTCCTAGATTCAGTGCCAACAGTATATAAAATAACTCGGCATTCAAATCCGCTTAAAAATGATTTACGCTGTAGCTGATTAGCCACGTTCAAATCGCGCCAATAGTGTATGACAGTTCTATGCGTCTTTATCCGCTAGAAAAGGATTTAATCAATTTCCCGGTTTTTTTAAAGAGTTCATTCTCGTTTTTTTGGAAAAACTTGGCTTATCAAACTATGCAAACAGTGTATGACATCTTTGTCCGCACAGTTTAAGCTTTGGTGGCTAAGAAACAATCCATCTCAAGTCGCAGTGCCATAGCCCAATCATCATGATCTCTTCACGGGGGTTTTTGGAAGTCCAAACTTTAGTTTGGCTGGCCCAAACTAAAGTTTGGACTCCATCACCCCTACCGAATGGCTCATTTGAAGGGCAAAAAAAAAACCTCCAAGGTATTTACAAAAACCTTGGAGGTTTATTTCAAGTGAGTCGGGTGGGTTTGGCTGTGGTTTTACTCCCTTTATTGGAGAACATCACGCAA
>QNER01000069.1 GCA_003646175.1 Candidatus Parabeggiatoa sp. nov. 1 | reverse complement strand
TTGAGAAATCCGATTTGTTCTTCAGTTGAGAAATCCGATTTGTCCCCCAAATCGGATTTCTTTTTGATAAATCCGATTTGTTCTTCAGTTGAGAAATCAGATTTTTCCAAAATCGGATTTCTTTTGGAGAAATCAGATTTTTCCCCAAAATCGGATTTCTGGTCAAAATCGGATTTCTTTTTGATAAATCCGATTTGTTCTTCAGTTGAGAAATCAGATTTTTCCCCAAATCGGATTTCTGGTCAAAATCGGATTTCTTTTTGAGAAATCCGATTTGTTCTTCAGTTGAGAAATCCGATTTGTCCCCCAAATCGGATTTCTGGTCAAAATCGGATTTCTTTTTTAGAAAATGGATTTGTTCTTCAGTTGAGAAATCCGATTTTCCCCAAATCGGATTTCTGGTCAAAATCGGATTTCTTTTTGAGAAATCCGATTTGTTCTTCAGTTGAGAAATCCGATTTTTCCCCAAAATCGGATTTATTTTTGAGAAAATGGATTTGTTCTTCAGTTGAGAAATCAGATTTGTCCCCCAAATCGGATTTCTGTTTTAGAAATCCGATTTGTTCTTCAGTTGAGAAATCCGATTTGTTCTTCAGTTGAGAAATCCGATTTTCCCCAAATCGGATTTCTGGTCAAAATCGGATTTCTTTTTGAGAAATCCGATTTTTCCCCCAAATCGGATTTCTGGTCAAAATCGGATTTATTTTTTAGGCTGTGTTGACATTTCATCATAAGTCATTGATTTTTCATTGAGTGCTTATTTTTATAACTCATTGAAAAATAGAATATTTTTGTTAAATGTCAACCGAACCTAGAATTGCTCCAACAATCCGTATCTGCTCCAACATAAAATCTGGTTTTCCCGGCAAAGGCGAGCACCCACCACCAGAACATGTAGTTTAAAACCTAGGTGAAAAATAATTGGGCGTTTGGTGGTCCAGCCCACCACCACCACCAAACCCCACCAATCATTGGTAGTGGGCAACAAAAAGACATTGCCCACCCTACTTGGCTATTTAGTCTTCACTCTTAAGCGTTTTATTTTGTCTTTTTTCAGGCAACATGGCATTCCATACGCCAATGAGCAAGCTCGCCTTATATAACACAATACCACTGACAATAACAAAATTGAGAAAAAATACACCACCTAAACAGATAAAACCGGGGATAATTGACAGATTCAAATTAGGGTCGTCCTGAAATGTGGGTGATATTCCCCCCCCCAGGTTTCCTTAAGGCTATTGACATTCAACATACTTACGGGTTGTTGGGGATAAATTCTAAAAAAGAAAGAAATCCATTTTGACCAGAAATCCGATTTTGGGGAAAAATCGGATTTCTCAATTTTGACCAGAAATCCGATTTTGGGGAAAAATAACTGAAGAACAAATCGGATTTCTAAAAAAGAAATCCGATTTTGGGGAAAAATCGGATTTCTCAACTGAAGAACAAATCCATTTTCTAAAAAATCAATCCGATTTTGACCAGAAATCCGATTTTGGGGAAAATCGGATTTCTCAACTGAAGAACAAATCGGATTTCTCAAAAAGAAATCCGATTTCGACCAGAAATCCGATTTTGGGGAAAATCGGATTTCTCAACTGAAGAACAAATCGGATTTCTCAAAAAGAAATCCGATTTTGGGGACAAATCGGATTTCTCAACTGAAGAACAAATCGGATTTCTCAAAAAGAAATCCGATTTTGGGGACAAATCTGATTTCTCAACTGAAGAACAAATCGGATTTCTAAAAAAGAAATCCGATTTTGGGGAAAATCTGATTTCTCAACTGAAGAACAAATCCATTTTCTAAAAAATCAATCCGATTTTGACCAGAAATCCGATTTGGGGGAAAAATCTGATTTCTCAACTGAAGAACAAATCTGATTTCTCAAAAAGAAATCCGATTTTGGGGAAAAATCTGATTTCTCAACTGAAGAACAAATCGGATTTCTAAAAAAGAAATCCGATTTGGGGGACAAATCGGATTTCTCAACTGAAGAACAAATCTGATTTCTAAAAAAGAAATCCGATTTGGGGGACAAATCTGATTTCTCAACTGAAGAACAAATCTGATTTCTAAAAAAGAAATCCGATTTTGACCAGAAATCCGATTTGGGGGAAAAATAACTGAAGAACAAATCTGATTTCTAAAAAAGAAATCCGATTTGGGGGAAAAATCAGATTTCTCAACTGAAGAACAAATCCATTTTCTCAAAAATCAATCCGATTTTGACCAGAAATCCGATTTTGGGGAAAAATCTGATTTCTAAAAAAGAAATCCGATTTTGACCATTTTTGGGAAAATCGGATTTCTCAACTGAAGAACAAATCCATTTTCTCAAAAATAAATCCGATTTTGACCAGAAATCCGATTTTGGGGAAAAATCTGATTTCAAATATTGAGTTACTGTGAGATGAGTGTGACTTCCATTTGATGTAGAAGTGTAGGGGCCGGCAATGTGTTTTTATTGCCCTGATGGTGTGACATATTTTGGTGGGCAACAACTTTGGTGGGCAACTTCAAGACGTTTGGTGGGCAACAAAAAGACGTTGGGTGGCTACGATTGTCATGGTCAAGACGTTTGGTGGGCAACAAAAAGACGTTTGGTGGGCAACAAAAAGACGTTTGGTGGGCAACAAAAAGACGTTGGGTGGCTACGACTGTCATGGTCAAGACGTTTGGTGGGCAACAAAAAGACGTTGGGTGGCTACGACATCAAACTGAAGTCACACTCTGTGAGATTTATAATGGAACAATCGTTTGGTGAAAAAAACTGAGCAAAACCACGTCAGATTTAACACCCCAGGTGGGGGGTGAGTCTGGGGTGGTGAAAATTGTGAATTGTGTTCGCGCCTAAAGTTTTTGCACGCAAAAACTTTAGGCGCGAATTGTGAAGTATTAATTGCTAATGAAAAAATTGTTATTTAAGTAAGTCACTATTTTTAGATATTTTTTTTAAAAGCGGAGCCAAATCACCTGATTTTCACCACCCCAGGGTGAGTCTGCTTTAGCAGATTTGAGCTTTTAGCCTGGGGATTGATCCCCGGGCGATATTTTGGACTAACTATAGTTTTTCAGATAATTGGCATTATTGGATATTGGGGATTGGCGACTGTCTGTTGTTGATTCTTCAGTGAACAGATCAAGCCATGCAGTTATCGACAAATTAGGCAGATGCCCCTTAATATTTAAAGGGCTCGTTTAGGCAACTGTGCCGGGATTGCCCCTAAGACTAAGGAACCTCGCTCTAGTCCCATTTGGTTAACGCGAAACACGCCATTGAGTGCATCACCATAGCGCGCTCGCACCAAAATATCCTCCCCTAACTCCTTTCCCCTTTTCGCTCGCACCGAATCGCTCCCCCCTAAACGCACATTCAGGCTAAATGGACGCTGTTCTTGAGCCGTTTTGCCCAGCGGTGCCGGTAATTTGATGTCCATACCTAACAAATCCGCTTTAAAATGAATATCTATAGCGTTGTTGCCCCCCACTTTGTTAGGAATAGTCACTGTCACACTCCAACGAGTCGTGCCAGAAAAAGCCGTCGAGAGTACTTTGGTAAAAATAGCATCCCGGTTGTTTGAACCTGCGGCATTTTTTTCTTGGCTTCTCGCTTGGAGTTGAGTTAATTGTTCAGAGAAAAATAGCGGATCGGCAAAGCCAGTCACTTGTATCATAGTACCTTTGGGCTGTTTATTGCCCAAGGTGAGGACCGAAAAGCGAACCGGATTGCCATGTAACTTGCCTCGCATGTGTTGAGTAGACACGCCGTTCTCGCTAAAATTCAGCCGCCCTGCAACGTCAGTCAGGGTCAGGTTTAATGGTTTATCATGTAACGTCGTCTCTTTGAAAAGAATCGACCCCTGTACTTTGGTAGGCTGTTGGTTGGCTAATGGAATAGCGAGATTCAGAGCTAAGTCGATAAACCCATTCAGTTCTAGTCTCTGAAGATTAATACTGTCACGCAGTGGACTTTCTTCAATAAAGCGCAATCCATCCGCTGCCTGCCCATGCGTGCTGCCCACTAAATTAAGCAGCGGTGCCGATAAATCAGCGATTTCTACAACGGTGTATCCTAGCTTGCTGTTTAAAATCTTGCCTTGCTGGACGGTGAAAGTCAGTGATTGCCCTTTAACAAATACTTCGGCCTTCAGGTTGCTTAAATCAGGCCAACCCTGTGCGTAGTTAAGATGGACATGATTGATGTCGGCCTTACGGTATTTGAGACAGTTGACCATTGCGTAATGTCACCTTTAAATTGCTATAAGGCACGCCGCCTTGGGGGATATCCACACAGCCGCTCACTGGCACTTTCATTTGATTATCAAAGCCTTGCAACTTTTTAATCATCACCTGCCATTTTTGGTCGGTGCGTTGCCAACTGAGATGACCTTTCAACTGTGTCAATGAAAAATACCTTAATTTTTATAGCCCACCAAGGAAACTCAGGGCCACTACCGAAAATCAGGGAACGAAAAAACTTTTGCCTAGAATTGGAAATTGGGAATTGGGATTGTCGATTAAAAGATGTCCAAGCTTAAAAATCTTTGGCCCTAGAAAAAATAACCAAGTTTTGGCCCCCCAATTCAAATACCCAAGACTGACAAAAGACCTGACCAAAGTTTCGTTCCAAGCGGGCTGCCCATTATATAAGTCATTGATTTTTAATACACTACTGGTTTGTAAGGACTACCTATTTATAGGTATATAAACAAGTATTTATGATATTTTGTAGTGGTCAAGATGATGTTGAGCAATTGGTATCTGGGCTCAATGGGTAATAGGTTTGAGGAAATAGGTTTGAGGAAATAAATAATCAACGTTTTAAAATTTGACTTGATGATCAAGTTTTTTGTAAGCTTTTGATTTAAAAATAAATTTTTCATCATTATTTTTAAAAGAATTATTTTGACAAAGAGCTTGACAACTTTTAAAAACCCGCTTAGCTTATTATGTAAACCTTATTTTTTCGTGGGCATCCCTTAACTCATTAACCGGTACTGAACTCCTAACGTACTTTATTATTGAAAGAGGTGCATTCCATTGTCAAAAAACTGGTCATTTTTATCATTTCATTGATTTATAAAATACTTATGTGTGCCTCTTAAATATATTTAGTAAATTTCAATGAGTTACATGACACCCACGGAACTAGGGAATGCGCCCTCTGATGGTGTCGTTCAGAAGGCCGACGGCTTAGTTACTGTGAGCCCGACAAGTACAAAGATTGGGTCATCACATTTAAGTCAAATCATTTGAGCCTCTTGCAAAACTCTTAAAAATTACCCAGGTTTCCTTAAGGCTATTTACGTTCAACCCCTTTGGGGTTGATGTTTTTAAACGTTTTCCAGGTTTCGCCTGGACTACTTAAGAAAACTTGGGGCAACCCCGTCGGGGTTGAATTTGAATAGCCCCAGGTGCCAACCTGGGGTTTTGCAAGAGGCTCATTTTATTAATTACTAAGTGCTTGAACTAAACCCTCTTGGTCATTTAGAGCTTCGCTATGAATTATATTAGTTGTCAACGAGTTAAGACTAAGTGCTTGAACGAAAACCCTCTTGGTCATTTCAAGCTTCGCTACGAAATATTTTAGTTATCAACGAGTTAAGATTGGCTTTATAATTAGGTTTTGAGTAACCGTCGCCACGGATTAACGAATATGCCGTTTGTGGGGTACATGACTGGTTTGCAGTGAGTTGGTGAGTGAGCTAAGTGGACATGGCATTTTGGGTTATGAGTGTTCAGGGTTTATCTATCGATGGGTGTAGCGAAATTCTACCCATCCTATGTGGGTTACGCACGCATAGATAACCAAAAAGCACCAACGGGTTGATGGAATTCGCTAAATTCGTGGGAGCAAATTTACAAATCATTTAGGATGTTTATTGATTATTTTTAGAGCTATTCGTTATTAGCGAATTTGGTAAATATTGTAGTGGTCAGACTGATGTTGAACATTTGGTGTCTGGGGTTTATGGGTAATAGGTAATAGATAACCGGTGATATGCCATAAATAAACCGACATTTTAATCGATCATTTATGAATGATATTCAATCGGTTCCGGGATGCGTATTGATTCATGGCTAAAAATGCATCCCCGATTTACCCGGCAAGCTCATTACCCATTACCCTTAGCGAAGCAAAAGTTGACCGCATCGTTCCAACTTTTGCGTAGATCCCATTACCCCCAAACACAAGTTGTTGGTGCCTTTGAGGAGCAATGGGTAATGGGTAATAGGTAATAGGTTTGAGGAAATAAGTAACAGATACATAGATCATAAATAACATGAACGTTTTAAAAGGATATTTGAATGAGATTTAATAGGTTTTGGGATGCGTATCATTGATTTATTGGCTAAAAATTCATCCCCAATTACCCGGCAAACCCATTACCCATTGCCCAGCCGAGGCTAAATTTGCGCGCAAAAACGGAGTGCCAGGCTAAAGTATCTTGCGCGCCAAAACTTTAACCTAGAACTGAGAACCCATTACCCCTATACACAAGCTGTTTAACATCAATTTAACCACTACAGAATTTGGTAAATCTATTGACTATAGATGTTCATATAATTAATTTCACAAGTCAAAATTAACGGATACTATCCCTAAGAAGGGATAGCATCCGTTTCGTTACATTATTTTTCTGAAATACTATAATTAAACAGTATCGAGTCGATTTATTGGTTTTAGGGTGTGATGAATTTTTGGCTCAATTCATGTCACTCCATAATAAAACTAAAACCAGAACCCACAAAATGGCGTTCTTTTTTGATTTTTTTATACTTAACACCTGCACAAATTGCGCTTTTGTCATTCCAAACTTAAATATAACTCGATGATCAAGTTCTTAGTGAAATTATAAGGGTGACAAAGTTTTGCTATGCGATGCCTTTTAATACTAAGTTAGTGTTTTTACTTAATAAATAATAAACATTATTTCAAAAAGTTATTTTCACTAAACCTTATAAATTAAGGCGTTATAAAAAAACTTGTTCATTGAGTATAAAGAATCAATCTTATTGAATTTAAAAAGAGTTCAAACGAAGTTTGAAATGACAGAAAAAACTCAGTTTATGACAGTTAGTTAGTATAAAAGGAGATTTCTATGACATTTTTTAAATTCACCAAGTCACGAGATAGTTTTGCCGTTGTATTCCATTTATTGTGTATGGTTGTTTTGCTGCTCATGTCGAGTGCGAGCCATTCTAAAAATCGGGAGGAAATTGCCAAACGGACTCCTTTTTTAGATATGCTTAATGTTGCTAACCGTATTGTCCAAAAATATTACCCACAGGGAGCGCAGTTTTATGAAGCCGATTTTGATGCGGTGAAAAGAAACACTTGGCAATTCGTCTTCAACTATCCACCTTGCCGAGGGGAAAAAAGCCATTCAACTATACTTTTGAGAATGACTCGAAGGGGTACATTTCAATTACCAACGCAGGTATGCGAACCGTTGACGGGAAAAGCCATACCTTTGCCTCTCAATCTGAGTCTTAAAGAAGCACGCAAACTAGCCAAAGAGGCCGGATGTGGGGGAGAATGGGAAGAATTTCGCCATATCCAACTGCGTTGGCCGGCTGAACCGGCTGAGGAAGCGCACTACCTATTCACTATGAAACGTGGACAGGCACTTGTAGGCGTTAATTCTAAGCAAGTAAGGTGTGTCAACTGACAACAACACGATTAATCATCAGGAGTCCAATCGACGCAAAAGTTTTGCTCCGCAAAACTTTTGCGTCGATTTTAGTTTGGGCTGTCAGGAGTCCAAACTTTAGTTTGGGCAATCCGGCAATCAAGTTTTTTGAAGCAAGATTCTATCGTGCGTGCCATTTGTAAATAACTTACGCCAGAAATGGCGACAGATACTATCCCTTTGGAGGGATAGCATCTGTATCGCGTATATTATTTTAGGCAAAATCACCTTATGATATGATTAATCATGATTATAAGTAGGGCATTGTAGTCAACTTGATGATATACAGACCGTTTTCCGTGGTATTTTTTTTATCAACAAAACGTAACTTGACAGGAGATATTAAATGGCAGAAAAATTCTATCGTATTCACCCGGGCATTGGCGTGGCTCGATTGGGTAATCATCTGACAGAGTACTTCATCGGGCCAGAGGCACCGGGAGTAATTCCTCTTGAAGGGGAAGGACCATACAAACAGGACGGTAAAATAAAACGCCAAGGTGCCCGTTTTCGCATCTACGAATATGAACGGGATACTCAAAGCAATGAGCGTGTGGTGCGGGAAATTACGAACGAGGAGGCTGATATTGAGTGGTGTGTGCATCTCGTCAATAAGAAAGCCGAAGCCGATCAATTTCCACCATCCGACACCCCCCAACGCCGAAACTTGGATGTTGTGGAGGATGATCGTGGAAAGCTGATTATTGATGCGGGTAATCAGAGCATTAACAGTAATGGGAGCCAGCCAACGGTGCTGACAGGAGGGTTTCTCAAGGATTATGATGGGAATCCGGGTGTCGAAGTGACCTTGGGGGAAATCCTTGTAGATAGGAAAGGTCATCTTATTGTCTTGGGGGGTTTCGGCAACTCTGGATCGGTACCGCCGGGAAAACCGCTCGACGACTATGCAAACAATAATTGGTGGCACGACGATGTTTCGGATGGCCCGGTGACGGCAGTTGTGCGCTTAAAAAATAATGGACAAACGGGACCAGAACAACCCGTAGATTCAGCGTGGATAGTCGTTGCTGCCCCCAGTTACGCGCCGGCTATCGATAATATGATCACGGTGCACGATGAGGCTCTTAACGTAGCTGTTCAAAAGGAGTGGATTGAAAAACCCTCACCGGTGTTGTTCACCAAACATATCTACCCGATTCTACGGCGCACGGTATTTCTACAGTGGGTGAGTGAACCTGCGGATATGGGCCATGGTAATCCTAATGAAAATTTTCTTAACCTGGATAGGCTGAAGAAACTTGCAAACCCGAGTTCTGACTATGCGAGTGATCGTCAAAATGTTTTTAAGAGACTTGCCGAACCAGGAACAACCAACGACTGGTGGGAGAACATGCCTAAACTCAAAAAGGGGCTTGATCCAGAAAATCCTACAAAAAACGATGATTTCCCATCAACACTCACAAGCTATCAATACCAGTTGATGCAGAAATGGAAAGACGGTCAGTTTAATGATGACTGGACGGATAAAACAACACTACCACTACCGGATACTACATCCTTTGATCAGATTCCGGTGACAAGTCAACCTGCTGCACTTGATCGTGCAGCCTTAGAAACTTGTATTGCCGTTCCGTTCTTCCCAGGAATCGAAATGGGTTACTTGATAGCAAGGTCGGACACTTACCGCGCACAGTTCCGGCTTGCTTCAATATTTCAACCAGGTGACTTAACAGCGGAGATGGCAGTGCCATGGCAAGCGGATTTTAAAGATTGTGGCCAAGGGTGGTGGCCCGCGCAACGACCAAATTGGGTTTTGAAGAATAATCGCAGGGAGTCGTGGGTTCCCGACTGGAACCGTCAAGATATGGTCGATAACTGGTACAAGCTTGGCTTTATCTTGAAAGATGGCGATCAATACGTCGATAAGGAAAGAACAACGGATAGCCAGGGTTCTTCTGGGGATAGTGATTCCCCAACATGGGAGAATCCCATCAAAAACTATTTTTCAAGCTCTGTTGATCACATGAAGCAAATCAGTGGTGGTAATCTGGATTTGAGTGATTACCAAAATGTGGTGAATAATGTGAAGAAGATTTACGCCTATGTATCTACGGGCAAAATGCCTCCCGGTGCCCCTTGGAGTAGCGAAAAAATCAGCACCTTCGTACGATGGATGGAGTTAGGTTGTCCTGAGTCCTAAGCGCACAAACAGCATGAAGCAAGTCACTTCAAGATTTGCTTTTTGTTAATTCATCTCAATTAGTGTGTTTATTAACCAGTGTCTAAACAATTGAGAGTAAATAAAAGATTACACACAATGGCTTCACATATCACAGTTGTGGGCGGGGGACCTGCTGGTATCGCAACAACGCTGGCCCTTATTGACAAAGGGTTCGTGGTGACCTTAATTGAGCGTTCAGATTACCACGATACCCGCGTGGGCGAACATCTGCTACCCGGTGCGTTGCCTTATTTGGAACAGTTGGGTCTGCGAACCACCGTGCAAAACGGTGAACATCGCCCCTGTCAGGGTGTGCGTTCTGCTTGGGGTGATTCGGCCCTCTACGATAACGCCTATATTTTTAATTCTTATGGCAATGGTCTTAATTTGTCTCGTCCCAGCTTCGACAAAAGACTGGCTGAACAGGCAAAACAGCGCGGGGCAACCGTGCTAATCGGAACCAGCGTCAGATCGTTCACTCAAAATAAGGACGGTTGGTTGCTGAAATTGAGTGGCGATCAAAACAACTTGACCCTACAAACCCACTTTATTATTGAAGCCACCGGGAGAAAGGCCGCGGTTGCGAGGGCATTAAAACAGGAGCGGATTGCCTACGATAAACTGGTGGGTATTGTCGGATTTTTGCCACCGCTGTCGTCAAACACATCCGTAGATGACAGTATTTTGCTTGAAGCTTGTGAAGATGGTTGGTGGTACTCTGCACTGTTATTTGATGGACAAGTGGTCGCTGCTTATATGACGGATGCTGACTTACTTTCCAAATCATCCGATAAACCGTTGGATTTCTGGCGCAAACAAGTCGAACCAACCACTCATATCAAAGCGCGATTGGAAGAATTTGAATTAGCCACTCAAGTTCAGGTTAAGCCCGCGCAAAGCCAAAGGTTAGCCAAAATAGTTGGAGAAGGATGGCTTGCGGTTGGTGATGCCGCTATCAGTTTTGACCCGCTCTCATCTGGCGGCATTACCAAAGGATTGAGCGGAGGGCTAAGGGCAGCGGAAGCGATTTTTTCTCACTTTAATGGGGAAGCGGATGCGTTGTCCCTATACGAGACCGAAATCAAACAAGCATTTGAAGATTACCTTTCTACACGCGCAAACTATTATCGAATGGAAGCACGTTGGCCCGCTTCGCCCTTTTGGCAACGCCGACATCAACCGTTACCCAGTGAAATACCGGTGATGTTAGATCCAATGAGTGTGGTGTTCGCGCCGAAAACGGTCCAACCCAAACAAGTTGGTTTATTTCTCCAAGATAAAATGCTGGAAATTGACAGTGATCTTATCACGCAATTAGCACGACAATCTAAGCCGGCTCACCAACTGGTTTCACAGTTCAAAACCGAAAGCGAGCATCAACATGATGACCAAGAAATAATCATTGCCGTTCAGTTGCTTCTTCAAGAAGGACTTTTTATGAACGAAGGAGCCAAATAACTTCTTTGTAACCATTAATTGACTACCGTCAAGAGGAGATAATAATGTAATCAATCATCAGCACATCGTCAAGAAGTCATTGGTAAGAATCGGCGAAAAAATAACTTTCCCAATTCTCACACGCCCCTAAATCACATCAAACGATGTGACTTCAAAGTATGTAGGATTCCGTTCTTGAGAGGGGGCTAGGGCTGGGGTGATGAAAATTGTGAATTGTGAATTGTGAATTGTGAAGTTAAAACAAAATCGTAACTTATTGTTTTTTTTACAACGAACTAAAACGGGATCAACTTTTGAATCAATACGGAAGCTGATTTTCACCGCCCCAGGCTAGGGCTGTTGGGGGAAGTTAATTTTTATTTCGATCCTAACCTCAAAAACATCAACACAAGTAGATTACTCAACCCAAGAAAGGAAAAATAGATGCGATTCAAATATCTTTTTATTATCATCGGTATTGGTATTGTCGTAGGCGTGGTCCAATATTGTTCCCCTGTTCCTCCCCCCCCGCCAGTTGCCGACAATGGTCCATGGATTATGCCAGGTGATGTCAAAAACACCACAAAAGCGACTCAGGTCGATTACAATGACTTCGCCTATCAGTCATTCATCGCGCTCAACTGGCCGGCCAAGCAAGGTGAGGGTAGTAACCGGGGAGAACCTGACACGACTAAGAAACTTGGTGCTCAGGGACCGGTCGTCTGGATGACCTATAAACGGCCCTCGGAAGTTTTCCTTGAAAACGCGAAAACGCCTAATGGTTGGAATGCTCCACCGCCACCACCGCCCAGCAATTGTCCCCCCGAGGCCGCGAAGGCAACGATTTTCTATCGGGCTGCGAAGGCAAGCGACAATACAATCGACGAATTGACCCAAGCGGGCTTTCCCGGGGGTGACGAGTTGGTGGGGGCACTTGTTGATCAGAACCAAGAGTACGTGTGGTACGAGCTGGCTTTCAATCAGTCATGGTTCGAGTACATTCTCAAATACCAATTTTACAATGCCAAGGAGCAAGAAAAATACACAACGAAGGGAGAAGGAAAAATACCCGATCTCCCTAAAACGGGCAAAGAATCCGATTTACCCAAATTGCCTTTCTACGCTCAACAGGGCGTAGTCGAGATCAAGGCATCGTGGCGGATTCTCAAAGACAATGACATCAAGGAGCGTTATTACCGTACGCAGGGTTATATCGTGGATCCGCAGGGTAACTGCGACCCGAAGCCTAAGGATATGGGCTTGGTTGGACTTCACATTCTTCGTTTGACCACGACTACCCCGAACACGTGGTTTTGGGCGACCTTTGAACAGGTGGATAACGTTGAAATCAAAGGGACCCCCCCTACACAGTCTAACGGCCAATCTCTTACACCGTCCTTTAATCCGGGTCCAGATGGCACGAAACCTCCCCCCTATTTGGGTGGCTATATCATAAATGGCAAAATGACTGAGTTGCCAAAGCCTCTCCCCGCAGACGAGCCGCTTCCACCGATAAACGAACGTCCGAAGGTAAATGTTTCGCGGCTACATAACATTCCTGAAAACGCTACAACGGCGGATGCCAAGTATCGTGATAAGCTCAAGGATACGGTGTGGCAATATTATCACCTTGTAGGGACCCAAACCCCCATTACAAGCGATGTCTCGTCCAAGTGTTGGGTGGCAGGGCACCATACGGAAGAAGACGAAAATATGGTTGATAAGCCGGGATACAAAATCAATGCCTGCAATCTGGCCAACACCACTATGGAAACCTACGTGCAGGGCACAAGTTGCGTCGAATGCCATGCTTATGCGGCCCCGATAGGTGATCAGGGAGCAAAATATCCGACTAATCAAATATTTACCTTTATGCTACTTAATGCGAAACGACCCTAGCAGTAGAGGTAATTATCGCATTACCTTGATGCGCGGTTCAAGCTGGGGTGTTAAATTTGAGCCAATTTATTGGTTTATTTTTCACTATATTTTTATTCCAAGCGGGCGGTGAAATCTGGGTTTATTATTGAGTTCATTGTCGACAGCGATCCCACCCTACAAATCTGTGGTGAAAAAAAAGTAGCAAAAATACCTGAAATTTAACACCCCAGGTTCAAGCTAACTCTTCTTCCTTGGTGAGCTTAAGTGTTTACCAAGGGTTTTTTTTTGTGTCTGCTCTTCATTTGTCAGCACAATATTTTCAGCACAAATTAACTAAGTAGTGCAGTAAAGTGGAAATATAAAGACCACCTCAGCCAACAGCCAACAGCTTTTCACGCCAAAATTTCTTTGTTACAGCAGTTGTCTGAAAGCTCAAGTACCCTAAAGGGCACTACAAGAGGGTTAGTCGGCTTTAGCCTTTTTTCGCTTTTAGACAACGGCTTTAGCCGTTGGCGTTGGGGTGGTATCGAAACTTCCGCTTTACTGCACTAGTGAACGAAGAAAACTCATGGTTTTTTCTTGGAGGGACTTCAACAATTGGAAACGGGACATTCAGTCCATTATTTATAACATAATTGATGAACCACTTATTCAAGAAATTCGGGAAAAAGCCCCAGATTGCCAAATTATAGGCGACTTATATTGGCTTAATACCCTGATTACCAAGCAAGAGAATAAGTCGGATATTGATGTCGTCACGGTTTTAATGGAACACTTTCAAAAAAAATATGTGGCGGTAAGAGCCTTTCATGGCTGTCGTCCAAAACACCTCTCATCTTATACCACCCACGGATTAATTCCATTTAAACCAGACACTTTCCAAAAAATAGCGCATGAATATTTCCTCACTATTGGACATACCGAGGAGGTAGCGAGGAAATTAGAGGAAATTTCCGAAGTACAATCTCAACTGCTTTATGAAGGAGAAGTTTCTTTCCATATCGATGCCAATTTCATTGTTGATTGTGCTGGCTATTATTTGATATATGGAAGTCATTCTTTGTTTGCGACAGCTATTCTTCTCTCCCGTGCTACGGACATTGATTTCAAAAAGATATTAGCCAAACAAGGTAAGCAAACTGTTTTTGTTTGCGATATCCCTCTTTACATGCTGTCGTTCAATACGATAAAAACCTTATGCAAAACCATCTTAGCAGCAATTATACTGGACATTAATCAAACTGAACTCCGCACGACAGAATGTTATTTAGCCGTAAAAGATAAATTACCCGCTGAATTCATTGTCAGTTATTATCATCCAAACCTGGTAAAAGACGTATTATACGGTAATCATATAATCTAATTGGACTTTGGATAGGATAAATTTGCTTAACTCCTTACCCATAGCGAGCATAAGGTGGGTAGAGCTATGCTGGGGTGATAAAAATTGTGTTTCAGGCAAAAGTTTCGCTCCGCGAAACTTTTGCCTGAAATTGTGTTCGTGGCTAAAGTTTTTTGTGCACAAAAAACTTTAGCCACGAATTGTGAATGAAAAATCAATTCATAACTTATTGATTATGGTTAAAACGGATACTATCCCTAAGAAGGGATAGCATCCGTTACATCGAGTTTATCCTTTCTTATAAGCAATCCTTGTAGTTATTTAATCCTTTCCGTTATTGCTTGGTAATTTTCGGTTCTTTCCAACTACCCGTGATATGGTATTGAAAACTAATAACCTGTTTAAGTCCGGTTCGCAACAGTTGTTCTACCACCCAAGCAACTACGCCACCAGCAACACCTCCCGTCAATGCCCCAGCAATGGGTAACGGACTAGAAACATGCGGAGACACTGTGACAATCTGATCGTAAGATTGCTCGACCAAGTTTGTTTGTCCGCTCATTTCAACCCGTGCTAAGGGGGCTTGCAATATCAAGTGT
>QNER01000068.1 GCA_003646175.1 Candidatus Parabeggiatoa sp. nov. 1 | reverse complement strand
GTTTGGACTCCAATTCTAAATTCTCCGTAGCACCGGCCCCTGATTGCCGCCTTCAAGCTGGGCAGCTATCGCATTCAGTGCATTATCAAGGCCTTCTAGCACGGTAGGATGATAGAACGGTGTCATCATCACTTCTCGTACTGTCATCTCCTTTTCAATCGCCATTGCCAGAAAGTGACCAATATATTCACCATCCGGTATCATCATTTCTGAACCAAGCAGACGGCCTGATTGACGTTCTGCATAAACGCGCAGGTGTCCATGATTACGAGCCATCACCTTGGTGCGGCCTTGGACAACAAAACTGCGTTCTCCGATCACAATGTCTTGTCCTTCTAATTCCGCAAAAGAGGCCCCAACAACAACCGTTTGTGGATCGGTAAACGCAATGCGAAGTGGTACGCGACGTTTGAATGCTTCAGCGTTGTCTCTAACCGCATTGTAGCCCGCAATCATGCCTTCATCACTGACTTCGTGCAAGATCGGTTTGAAAGAGGAAACATCGCCGGCAACAAACACCGGCAAGTCAGCCAGTTGGGTGGTATTGGGATTAACCAAACCTTTGAATCCATTGGATAAATCTAATCCAAAGACTTCAAGGCCCATATCATCAAAATTAGGCTGACGGCCGAGGGCAGCCAAAACCCTATCAACGGTGGTTGAGTGTCCATCATCGGTTTCCACTTTGACACCGCCGCCGGGCTGTTCTGATAATTGTGCCGCTGTGCCTAACCAGACTTCAAAATCTTTGGCAAATTCGTCAATAGCCACTTTATTGACTTTGGGATCCGAAAGGCCACAGACAGTGGACTGCATTTCTACGCCAACCACTCGGATACCAAGATGTGCTAAAGCTTGCCCCAGTTCGCTACCGATGGCACCCAGTCCAATGATGGCGATAGAATCCGGTAAGTCTTCGAGTTCAAAAAAATCATCGGTCGTCATAACCTTATGACCTAAGTGACGCCACGCTGGGGGTACAATCGGCCGCGAGCCGGTAGCAATAATAATCTTGTTGGCATGAATCCGCTCGCCGTTGACTTCCAGAACTTGCGGTTCCACAAAGCGGGCACGTCCTTTGATATTTTTGTCTTCACTTTTATCAAAAGAATCCATGACACGGGCAACAAACCAATCACGCTGTTGACGCATGTATTTCATGACTTGTGCCCGGTTGATTGTCAGATTTTCGCTGCCGTTGATGCCGAAGTCTTCAAAATGCGTTTTTCTGGAAAATGTTTTAGCGATTTCAATGAATACCTTTGAGGGCATACAGCCGACTCTGGCACACGTCGTGCCATAATGACCGTCATTGATAAGTACGACGTTGGAAGTGACTTGTTTTACTCGACGGAATGCGTTGAGGCCGGCCGTGCCAGCACCGATAATCGCTACATCTACTTTTCTGGACATATTTAACTAACTCCTGTTTTTCTCGTTAGGATCAGCGAAAAACAATCCTTACACACCCCTAGCCTAGGGTGTGTACTTCTCATAAAATGTGATTAAACAGCCCAGAAGGGGTTGTTTTGGTTGGATTTTTTCTGTTCGTTTACCTTGGTGATTTAACAAACACCGGCCAAAAATAGCTCGAAGTACACACCCTACCCATAGCCCCTCTATCGATGTGAATAAATCCACGGTTAAGTCACATCGTTCGATGTGATGCAAGGGGTGTGTTATTTCGTCGCTGATCGTTAGAAACTCTTATCAACCTGTTTGCCTGATATATTAATATTAACGGCTGCCCAAAGTGCCTCAGTCACAAACACATTCAGACTTATGCCTGCATGGGCTGCGGCAAGCATCGCCTTGCGGTACAAGTCAGGGCCCATATTTATGTTGAACGAACCTTTCAATGGTTGTTCAGGCTTTATGCCCTTTTCTTTGCAAAGCGTGAGATAGTCCTCTACGGCTTGATGAAACGCGCTAACCAGTTCATTTGCATCGGTAGCTTCATAAGTCACCAGTGCTCGAATAAATTCAAGCTTGCCGTGAAAAATACAGTCTTCCTCATCAAAATCAATTGAGCCAACATAGCCCTTATATTTAATTAGTGTCATCGTTCACCTCAGAATAGAGCCCTTCTGTACTCAAAAAATCGTCCAAGTACTGCATTTGGTAACGCTTGAGTACATTGCTAGGATGCGGTTTATGCAAATCTATGGGGGGATAATCGTCATGTATAAAACGCACACGGGAACCACTGGTTTTGCCTTTAGTTTCTATATCATAATCAAAACCGCGTAGTAGTTGGGTTAATTCATCCCAGCTAAAATCAGTGGGCATCTGCACAAACCGTGCAATCAACTTTTCTCGTTTCGACATAAGTTCATTATTGCTTGGAATCAACTATAGACGCCACTCATAATAGTTGCGAGTAGAAGAGCAATGCGCTCAAATTTCTCCCAACCCTCTCTATTTAAAAGGGGCTGGGAGGGAGGCGGTGGGTGTTGGGGAAAAGCGAGGTAACTGGGAGATAACTAACGTAAATTCTTTTTATAAGAAGGAATGTCAGCGTTTTTGGCTTTGGAAAAATTGGCAAATTCCATCACCACGGCGGCGAGTTCAACCCCGGTAAAATCAGCTCCTGCCACATTAGCACGACGCAAGTGTGCCCCACCTAACATCGCATAAGACAAATCCGCATTTTGTAAATCGGCATGATAAAGATTAGCCTCTTTCAACACAACGTGTTCCAAACGGGCACCGATTAAAACGGCGCGTGTTAAATCAACGCCCGTCAATATAGCGGGTTTATGTTCCTCACCGCCACTTAAAATAGCCTCACAGAGATTGGCACCCCTCAAATTGGCACTGTTTAAATGGGCATTACATAAATTGGTATGCCTCAAATCGCAGGCACTCAGATCAGCGTCAATGAACATTGTCCCACATAAACGAGCCTCTTTAAGATTGGCTTGATGTAAATCAGCATTTTGGAGAGAAGCAGTTGACAGATCCGCATAAGACAGATCGGCTTGGTGCAAATCCGCATAACGCAAATCCGCACTCATCAGTTTAGCGCGGTACAATCCCGCTTCGGCTAAAATAGCACCATTGAAGGGGGTTCCATCACTTAATCGCGCTTCGCTCAAATCGGCATGATTCAGCTTAGCGTACGCAAGATGTGCCCCTATCAAGTTGGCGTGTTGCAATTGGGCATTTTCAAAGTTAGCGTAAGATAAATCGGCATAGGACAGATCAGCATGACGTAAATCGGCATTGCTCAAATCCGCCCCGGTTAAATCAACTTCACGCAAGTCGGCTCCTGAAAGTGTGTCAGCATCAATGCGAAATAAGACTTCTCCGGTTTTTTTGCTTTTTATTTCAACCATTTGGTATATTATCCTTATTTGGAAATTGGCGGAGTCCAAACATGATCCAAACTAAAAACGAGGCTAAAGTTTGGACTCCTATAAATAAGTTTGAACTCCTATTTAGAAGAACTACGGCGCAACCTGATTAATCGTAATTTCCACCTTCTCCTGTTTGCCCAGGATTACCGGACTCACTTCTCCATGTAAATCGCCAGATTGTAGTTTGGCATCTCCACTACGCGATATCCGTGCCACTACATTCACTTCTTGAAAATTAGACAGTTTTGAGCTAGGCGTCATAGCCGTACTATCATCAAGTGTCGTCAACAGAGGCAAATCACGAACGGATTTTCTAACGATAGCTAAAGGCATACGTGAGTTGCTAGGTGTGGCGTAAATAAATAAGGTATCGTCAGGTTTTACCTTATCTTGTAACGCAGCATCTAGGCTCACATGGATTTCAATTTTGCCAACCCCTGCTCCGGCGGCATCCGTTGGCGCAACTGCAGTGCCATGAGGGTTTTGTGTACTGGAAGCGACATTAACACGGTTCCCTTGGAGACGTTGTTTCGCAGCCGTAATCTGCTTTTGCAGCATTTGCTTAAATCTCACATCTCCAGCTGGCACTTGTACCAGTATGCGTTCTAAATAATTAATGGTGGTACGGTAGTCACCTTTTTGTGATGCCATTGATGCCGACAACCATAGTGCTTTTGTGTGGTTTGGATCGATGCGTAAGGCACTTTCTAATAAAATGCTGGGCAATCCGGCAAATTGGGCCTCTTTTGAACTCACCAAAAAGTCGGCAAAGTCAGAGAGGACTTGTGGATCATCCTCAAACTGTGCTAAAGGGGACATCAGGAACTTTGGTTCACCCAATTGCAAATAAATACTCATCGCTAACGCGGGAATCATAATTGCGACGAAGGCCCCCACCCAACAGTTAGGTACTCGATTGACAGAAGGGGTCGCCTGTCCCTCTAACTCTTGCGCGAGGTTTTTTTCCAACTCCTGTTTAGCCAGTGCTAATTGCTCAGGTGTCAGGTTTTCGTGTTCTAATTCTCGAACGCGTTCTTTGTAAATGGCAACATTCAGCATGTTGCGATCAACATCAGTGGTGGAGACATTTTTCCTCACCAACAGTGGGACGACAAAGGTAAGGGCGAGCAATGTGAGCCCAGTTGCAATTATCCAGAATGTAAGCATGGTATTTCCTTGTTATTTACCAAGCACTTGCTTGATTTTATCGCGTTCTTCTTCAGTGAGGGTGGGCGGTGTGGCCGTGGTTTTCGCGTGGCGGCGGATAAAGTATAGCAGCACAATAAAGCCCACCAGCACCAATACCAACGGCCCCAACCATAAAACATAAGTTTTCAGTTCAAAGGGGGGATTATACAGGACAACATCACCATAACGCGTTACCCAAAAGTCGGTGATTTGTTGATTGGTTTTACCTTCGATAATCATATTACCGGTTTTGTTACGCATGTCTTGCGCTAATCCTGAATTGGAGCCAGCCAATGATTGGCCTTGACACTGCATGCAACGCAATTCCTGCGTGAGTTCATGATAGCGTTTTTCCAGTTCAGGATCGGTAAATTCTATGGGGTTACTGTCTACCGCATAGAGCTGGATAGGCAAAATGAATAGTATTGAAATAAAAATTGTTTTCTTCATCTGTTTTGCTACTGTGTTACTAAAAAATGGGAATAAAGATAACTTCTATAGCAATATTCTTTAATAGCGAATAACCAATAACTGTTCAAACGGATACTATCCCTATGAAGGGATAGCATCCGTAAAATCACTACCATGTACAGGACTACCCCTATTTTTAACATAACTCATTGTTTTTAAATCACTAATTTATGAGCTATTCGCTATTCGCAGAATATATTCTCATTGATTTAGAAAAGGCTTTATTTTGAAGTTATTGATGAGCATTTAATAATAAGTGGTTACTTGTCAAATGGGAATTTGCCCTATAGATATTCATATAAGTCAAAGTTAACGGATACTATCCCATCGAGGTATAGCATCCGTTTCGTGGCATTATTTTTCTGAAAAACTATAGCTGTGTTTATCCTACTTAGCTTTTTAAAATGAGTATTTTAGCACTATTGCAAGTTTTTCACACTATTTCAACCGGTAAAATACCAAGGTTGCCTTTTTCGGTATACACAACCAATTATTCTTATAGACTATAGTATATATTATACGGAACGAACTTCAAAACCGTGAAAATGAATTTGAGGTTTTGGGAATTTGTGCCTGATAAACGAAACAACCACAAAGTTTAGCGTAACGGATAGCATCCCTCAAAGGGATGCTATCCGTTGTGGTTTATGAAAAACTATAGGGCTTGGTGGAAAAATAAAGTACCAGCGGAAAACCAAGTTTCGTGCAGAAACCATAGTAGTCGCGGCAAAAATTTTTGCGCGTAAAAAAATTTCCGCGACTGGTATTTTATTTAGCCGCCTCGCCCCTAATGGACGAAATAGCCAGGAAATATCTTTCCAGATTTTGAATAACGCACAGTATAATGCTTGTATTATACTATTTATATATCTTTTCATATAAATCTATTTTGGCGGTGTCCAAACGGTCCAAACTAAAGTTTGGACTCCATTGGATCGAGAAGAAACTTGGTTTCTGTTCGTAATTGTAATCGCAGTCAAACTTTTTGTGCACAAAAACTTCAAAAGTGACTAGTATTTAGCGGCCTCGCCCTTGGACTGGATGGAGCATTTATGTCAATAATAAAAGAATCTCACGATAACAGTTTATCAAAACAATACGCTGCCAATGAAGGCGTTGAAGTGCCGGACGCTTATTTAAAAAAGTGGCAAAAAACGGTGGATTTGATGGCCCACATTTTTGAGGTACCGGCGGGGCTTATCATGCGGGTGTTCCCGACAGAAATTGAAGTCTTTCTGTCAAGCCAAACCGAAGGGAACCCTTATGAAAAGTCTGAAAGGGCCGATTTAAATACGGGTTTATACTGTGAAACCGTGATGGCGCAACGAGATATGTTGCAGGTTCCAAACGCATTGGAGGATGTAGAATGGCAGGATAATCCTGATGTGAAATTAAACATGATTTCATACTTGGGAGTCCCCTTAGCATGGCCTAATGATGAGATATTTGGGACAATTTGTGTTTTGGATGGCAAAACCAGGCATTATTCTTCACTTTATCAAGCCTTGTTATGGCAGTTCAAAGAAATCGTTGATGGTGATCTCAGATTACTTGTCAGTGAACGTCAATTAGAGCAACATGCCCAAGAACTGGCACAAGCATTAGCTCATCTGAAAACGACACAACAAGAATTGGTTCAATCCGAAAAACTGGCAGCGTTGGGACATTTGGTGGCGGGTATTGCCCATGAAATCAATACGCCGCTTGGCGCGATCCGCTCATCGGTGGGCAATATTACAGATTTCCTGAATCAACACTTAAAACAGCTACCTGAATTTTTTCAATCACTGTCAAAAGCTCGCCAGCAGGATTTCTTGACTTTATTGGAAAAAATAATGGCTGATAAACCGGCTTTATCTAGCCGAGAGAAACGCCAATTGAAAAAAACGTTGGCTGGGCAACTGCAAGAACAGGCGATTGAAGATGCCAAACTCATTGTTGAACGATTAGTCAATATCGGCGTTTATGAAGATGTTGAGGCCTTGCTGCCCTTATTAAAAGCACCGGAAAGTGTAGCTATTTTAGACATAGCTAACCAACTGGCTATTGTACAAAAAAGCACACAGTCCATCACGATTGCGTCAGATCGTGCGGCTAAAACGGTGTTTGCTCTGAAAAATTTTGCCCGTTTTGATACCTCAGGTGAAAAAGCACAAGCCAATATCACGGAAGGCATTGAAACAGTGTTAACGCTGTATCAAAGCCAACTTAAACAGGGTGTTGAAGTCCTAAAAAACTATGTGGATATGTCCGCCATCTGGTGTTATCCTGATGAGCTCAATCAAGTGTGGACCAATTTGATTCACAATGCTTTACACGCCATGGCGTATAATGGCACTTTAACGATTGATGCCAAGTTGCAAGACAATCAAGCCGTCGTTAGCATTACTGACAGTGGCAAAGGCATCCCCGCCGAGATTAACCCCAAAATATTTGAGCCATTTTTTACCACGAAACCGGCTGGGGAAGGTAGCGGCTTGGGGTTGGATATTGTCAGAAAAATTATTGAGAAACACGCGGGGGTGATTGAGGTGGAAAGTCAGCCCGGTAAAACCACGTTTACTGTCTTCCTGCCTATCACGTAAGAAACTCAGAAGTTTCCATACCACAGAAAAACAGGGGCAACCATAAAGGATTGCCCCTACAAGAACAATCTATATTGTAGGAACAATCCCTTGTGGTTGCCCGTAAGAAGGGGTGGTCTGGGGATTGGAGCGATCGTGCACTAGCGGCTAATCGGCCCCTACGAAAAACGGTTTAACCGCACAGGTGAAAAACGCTTAAACGAGGAAAACACCATGCCTAAACGCGCCATTTTATGTGTTGATGATGAAACCTTAGTATTGGAAAATCTGGAAATAGAATTACAAAAAGCATTTGGTGATGCTTACGACTATGAATTTGCTGAAAGTGCTGAAGAAGCATTGGAAGTCATTGATGAACTCGGCGAGGATGATGTGGAGATTTTGATAATTGTCTCAGATTGGTTGATGCCGGGTATGAAAGGAGATGAATTTCTTATTCAAGTTCATCAAAAGCTGCCAACCATTATCAAAATCATGCTGACGGGACAGGCTGATGAAGAGGCGATTGAACGTGCCCAAGATCAAGCTAACCTGCATCGCTGCTTGTCTAAACCTTGGGATAGTAAAGAACTTATTGACACGATTCGAGCGAGTTTAGCAAGTTTATGAATCAAGTTGCGATTGTTTGTGTTGATGATGAACCTAGCATACTTGATAGTCTGGAGATCGAACTCGAAAAAGCGGTTGGGTATGACTATCTTATTGAAATTGCTGAGGATGGTGAGGAAGGTTTAGAAGTCTGTGAGGAATTGTTGGAAAATGGAGATGAAATCGCTTTAGTGATTGCCGACTGCATCATGCCCGGGATGAAAGGAGATGAGTTGTTAAAGCGTATCCACACACTTTCGCCAAAAACTCTCAAAATTCTGCTGACGGGACAAGCCGAGCTTGATGCCGTCAGTAATGCCATTAAGCACGCCAACTGGTATCGTTACATAGCCAAACCGTGGCAATCTGACGATTTCAGATTAACCGTTACTGAGGCATTGCACAGTTATTTTCAGGATAAAAAGTTGGCGGAATTTTATGCACACTTGGAGGAAAAAATTGTTCAGCGTACTCGTGAGTTACAACAGAAAAATGAAGCTTTAATCAAACTCAATGAGGAAAAGAATGAATTTTTAGGCATTGCACCCTTATCAGCCATTCAAGGTTTTGCTGAAATGATTATCTGTGATTATGATGAGATACCCAAAAGCGAGGTGATTGATCTGGGAAACATGATTTTAACCAGTGCTCGCCAAATGTTTGCGCTTGTTAAAAACCTGCTTGATGTTAATGCGATTGAATCGGGCGAAACCAATATTTCCTTGAGCAAAGCTGACATTTTGCCAACCATGCGTAAAGTTGTGAATTGTTATGTTCAACGGGCAAAGGCAAAGAATATCACTTTACAGTTTCAATATGAAGAAAAACCCTATTTTGCTTTTGTTGACAGTAACACCATTTGTGAAGTATTAGATAATCTGGTTTCTAACGTGGTTAAATATTCATCACACGGCCAAAATGTTTATATACGCATCACCGAATCTGAATGCACAGTGCGTTGTGAAATACCAGATGAAGGCCGGGGACTGAGTGAGGCTGATCAACAAAAGTTATTTAGTAAATTTACCCGCTTAACGCTGGGATGGCGGTCAAGAAAATTCAACCGGCTTAGGGTTATTTATTGTGGATGAATGGCAAAGTGCGGTGTGAAAGTAAATTAGGACAAGGTGCAACGTTTATTGTAGAATTTTCTCGCTTAGGTCAATCGTAATCGGATGTTTGGGTGTTCAGGTATTCATGCCCATCTTTGCGATACCACACTGCATTTGATACGAAAAATGATATTTAAGTCCCGCCTGAATTTCTGAATTTCTAAATCACTTAACTACCGGCTCACCATTCGCTTAATATACTGAAAGTACAAAGGATTTTTGGAATAAATGGATTTTTTAAAGAGGTTGATTTAGGGATTAAAAGTCAATAGAAAAACGAATTTGGTCAATTATAATATTTTTATCTCATTTTCACCTATCCGTTTCTAAATAAGTACAGCGAATTGGCGAAAAAAACGAATGGGGGATGATGGAATCTTCGAGATCAATTCGTTGGTAGTCCAGATTAGGCTAAAGTTTTTGGCCAAAAACTTTAGCCTAATCTACATGTAGTGATTTTACGGATGCTATTCCTTGCCGGGATAGTATCCGTTTGAACAGCATCACTACTTATACAGGACTATCAAAAAATGTTGAACAGAGAGCCTCTTGCAAAACCGCAGGTTGACACCTGGGGCTATTCAAATTCGGTTGCACCAGGTTTTCTTAAGTAAATAGCCCCAGGCGAAACTTGGGGAACTTTTAAAAATATCAACCCCAAACTTATGGTTCGGTGATTCTAAAACGGGTTTTTGGAATTCGGTTATCTGACTAAAACAAGCGTTGAGCAGCTTTTTATCGTTTATTGTCCACCCAAGGGGATGAAGATTTCCACTCAAAAAGAATATAAACATGACCCGGTTTGACCCGATTGTCATCTCTGGGCAAAAGAGCGTTTCTCAACGCCACCTAGATATGACGCGCTTTTTCACTCATTTTCTCCATTGTTTAATTCTAGTTTTTGAACCACCGAACCATAAGCCCAAAGGGGTTGAACGTGAATAGCCTTAAGGAAACCTGGGGAACGTTTAAGAGTTTTGATCGATGCTCCCGCACATTCTACTTACCACCGTCATAAATTGAACTTTTTTTATTTTTCAATTCTAAAATAACTCTTTGAATTTTCATGATAAATTAAATTTAACTCTGTGTAACTCTGTGCCCTCTGTGTGTATCCATAAATTCTAAATAAATCGTCATGGCAAGTCTTTTTGCCACCCCAAGCCCTGAAAATGTTGCGAGAATGTAGGATGGTTTGGGTGGGTTTATCCGTTTATACCCTGAAAGAAGCTGTACTATAGTATTCCAGATAAATATTTTGACAGGAGTCCAAACTTTAGTTTGGCAGAGCATTGATAAATCTTGGATTCCTTAAAAATCCAAGCATTTGAATCCAATTCCTTTTTCTGGAATACTATAGATATTATGGGTCTTTTCACAGTCAATCGTCGTGGCTAACCTACAAAGCCACCCCCGAACCCTGAAAATGTCTCGTAACGAGATAATCTGTTCAATTAATCCGTTTATACCCCAAATCCGTTGTACTAGATGTTGTGGCTCATCACAGTAAACGAATTGGTAGTCCTGTATAAGTAGTGATGGTGTTCAAACGGATACTATCCCGGCAAGGGATAGCATCCGTAAAATCACTACATGTAGATTAGGCTAAAGTTTTTGGCCAAAAACTTTAGCCTAATCTGGACTACCCATTTTTTTTTAGCAAAGGTATTATACTTCGTTCCTTTGAAAAGGGTGAAAATTGCATTTATATTGGCGTTGAGCCACATCCGCCTTAAAAAAACCAATCCGTTAAATCCGGAAAGAAGCTGTACTTTCAGTATAAAATCATCAAGTTATATTTTTTTCAAAGAGACGATACGCCGCTGTGGAATGTTGGTCTGAGAAAATGAGTTTTGTCAAATAACGCTATAAAAAATATGGTATGACAATTGCTTGAATAGAAAAGTCGTTTATTTCTCAACGTATTTCTCAACGAGATAAAAAATTTTTATGATTTTATTGAGCGAATGATAAGTGACTGGATGACTTAATTTCTAAATATTCCGGCTAACTGACGGAAAGCAATCACATCATAAGCCCGTCCGTCATAATGGGTAAATGATCATTTATTAATTTCCAAGTCGCTTTAAGAAGTTTTTGCACACAAAGACTTCTTAAAGTAAACCCAATTTTCACGGTGAGTAGTGATGGATGATCACCATGGTTGCGAGCCTTCGAGGTTTTTACCATGGCCATTACTATTCGTGCAGGACTTTTGATATACGGATCGCATAGAGTTTTGCGAAAATCAAACGTGGGAAAAACCAAGTTTTTCCAAACTTGGCTGCAATGGATTTGAATTTTTGTGCATAAAAATTTGAAGCCATTATTTTCCCGGTTCTCAAATATGCTCAATATTTTTTGGTAGGAATAAATTGTTATGAAAAAAATGACTGTTCAACTAGAGCTAATCGCTCAATTATTAAAAACATTGGCCCAACAAAAGTGGGGCCTATCAGTCAAGGATAATTTTATGAAAGAAATGACTATTCAATTGTCAGATATAACCGTTCGACAATTAGAAGCAGTGGCCCTAAAACTTGGCATTTCAGTAGAGGACTTATTACAAGTGAGTGTCACTGACAAATTGGCTACTTTAGATAAAGATTTTGAAGCAGTCGCAACGTATGTTATTGAAAAATATGCTAAATTATATAAACCGGTAAGATAAAGATTTTGAAACAGTCGCAATGTATATTATTGAAAAACATGCCAAATTATACAAACACTTCGTCTAATTCATCTAATGCGTTATCCATCTGTGGAAGAATGCTTCAAACTGCATCGGCTTTTGATTGAAAAATCCGGTGGTTGCGAAGGTATTTTGGATATAAACACGCTAAAGTCAGCGTTGGCACAACCCAAAATAAAAAACTTTGCTGGCAATGCACTTTACCCAACTTTAATCGAAAAAGCTGCTGCTATGGCTTACTCCTTTGTGCATAATCGCCCGTTTGTTGATGGCAACAAACGTTTTAGCCACGCCATTACGGAAGTTTTTTTGGTGTTGAATGATTATGAAATTGAGGCTGAACTCGAAGAACAAAGGGAGGTATTTTTGTCTTTAGCTAGTCATGAGATGCTATACGATGAATTTGTGGCATGGTTGAAAGAGCATGTTGTGACATTTTAGGGTCAATGGTTCATTCTGAATGGGAAAGGGACGAGCAAAGGATTAATTACGATTTTTTGGATAATAAATTGTAGGGGTCAAGATGATGTTGAAATGGTTCATTAATTATTAACCTAAAAAAATAAATCAGTTCAATCCGTCAATCCGTTGTACTTCCAGTATAACTGAAGGGTGCCAATTTTTGGTTTTCACTCATCAATTCTCAGTTCCAGATTCAAGAATAAGATATGATTTTTTGGAGGGAGGAAATAAATTGGAAGGTATAAATGGAGCCGGTAACAGGATTTGAACCCGTGACCCTAATTACAAATCAGGTGCTCTACCAACTGAGCTATACCGGCAAAGATAAGATAATGAATGATTTTTTGGAGGGAGGAAATAAATTGGAAGGTATAAATGGAGCCGGTAACAGGATTTGAACCCGTGACCCCCTAATTACAAATCAGGTGCTCTACCAACTGAGCTATACCGGCAAACAAAATGGGCGACTTTTCAGCCGCCCTAATGGGGTTGAGAAAATCAATGGGGAAAGGAGCGCGTATAATAATTCATCTTTTTAAAAAAAGCAAGTGCTGAGAACCAAAAAATTTGAATTTTTTTTCATCTGTGCGGTCAACCGTCAAAATGTCAGCTAGATTAGCCGCGAGGCGTAGGTTTTTAGGGATTGCATACGGCTGACTATCCTATCTGAAAGTACAACTGATTGACGGATTTGACGGATTGATTTTTTTAAGACGGATGTAGCTCAACATCAATAGAAAATAACATGCGAATTTTGTAAACCATAACGCAACTCCAAAAAATTAACATACCAGAAAAATTATAAATCACTTTTATCAACCCTGAAGGGGTTGAATGTGAATAGCCTTAAGGCAACCTCTCATCGTTATACATAAGTCAAAACGTAGGCCGGCAAGGTCGCTGGCCCCTTAAAATGGTGGGCAAAAAAACAGACTTTGCTGGCCCCCTACAAATATTATTTAAAATCAAATGCTTAAATACTTATGTATAACGATGAGGGCGCAACCTGGGGGAAAAATAGACCCCCCCTGTATATTATTATTTGACGCGATGCTCAACTTTAATTTATAACCCATTGATTTTTTGAGCCAGGTGGATATCGCAGCCTGTATCCACCAAAACTTTAATGTTGAAAATTCAATCACTTAAAAAAAATTAAGCATCGCGTGTTCTTAGCAACGGATTTAGGAAAAAACGCAAAAAACGTAAATTACGCAAGTGTTTAATCCTTTAGAGCGTGTTTAGTTTGATTTAAAATCAATGACTTACTAAATAATAACTGATTTTAAAAACAATGAGTTAAGGCAATTCCCAAACAAATAATAATATATCAGGGGCAACTTTAAGGGATTGCCTTTGGTATATTAATTTGGGAATTACCTTAGTGATACTATCGCAAAAAAAAGCGATAGCATCACGGCTTGAACACTTTTTTGCCCTGTACATAGAATGGCACCACAAGTTTAAAAATTGTTTTCGGGTCTCAAAGCAGGAAACTCATTTTTGGAAATTGGTATGGCGCAGGATAATCCACCCCACAATAATACAATCCCCCAGGAGGCGCAGTCACCCCACCCATCGTTCTATCTTGTGCCTCTAAAACAGTACGCGCCCATTGGGGGGGTTGCTCACCACGGCCGATAGTCATTAGTACCCCCGCAATATTGCGTACCATGTGATGCAAAAAAGCATTGGCCGAAATTTCTATAATGACTTGCTCATCAACACGAGAAACGGTCAGGCGCGACACCGTGCGTACCGGATTTTTGGCTTGACAGGCGACCGCGCGATAAGAAGAAAAATCATGCGTACCTATTAAATAATGACTGGCGACTTGCATTCGCTCAACTTCTAATGGCTTATATTCCCAAGTCACTCTTTTAGCTAATAACGCCGGGCGAGTTCTGCGGTTTAAAATCACATAGCGGTAGTGACGTGCGCGTGCTGAAAACCGGGCATGAAAATTTTCATCGACGGGCTGTGCCCACAACACGCTGACATCACTGGGTAAATTGGCATTAGTGCCCAATACCCAAGAACTTATGGAACGTTGCGCGGTGACATCGGCGTGTACAACTTGCCCTAACGCATGCACACCGGTATCAGTGCGTCCTGCACAAACCACTTTAACGGGATGATTGGCGACTTTGGATAATGCGGCTTCCACACAACCTTGAACATTACGAGCGTGAGGTTGGTATTGCCAACCAAAAAAGTCAGCACCTGCATATTCTATACCTAATGCGATTCTCATTTTTGGGAATTGGGAATTGGGAATTGAAAGTGAATTGATGATAAAATTTTTTTTGCTGTCTATAGGGTTTTTAGCCAAGCGATAAACGCCACCGTTCATAAGCGCAGATTAAGGGGTGGCATTTAATCTTTTATAAATCATAGCCTTATAAAGAGACGCGATTTAAGGCACCAAACAGGCGTTTTGAGCGCATTTGAGTCGCTGGGTAGTTTTTGCCCCTCATAACTTGAGATCGTGGATTCTGGAGAATCGCGGTTAACTCACTGATAAATAAGGATATATGTCACCAAAAGTGCCATAAGAAGTTTATAGTCCCCCCTCCCCCTAACACCCCAAAGCCTTCAATGTAAATTAGGGAAAGCTATATATCATCATAGTTTTCAAAACTAAGACTCCCTCCCTAACTTAGAGTGGTAGGCAATGAACTGACGAACAATGCCCGAAAAATTATAACCAATTGATTTTAAAGTCATTTAGTGATGCTATCGCTTTTTTTGGTGTGAGTCACACTTTTGCGATTCAACATTGCTTGAAGAAATATTGATGCAATAACCAGTGCTATTGTTTTAG
>QNER01000067.1 GCA_003646175.1 Candidatus Parabeggiatoa sp. nov. 1 | reverse complement strand
GTTACTATTTTTTTTATGCACTAAGCAGCTTTTAGTTATTGGTTTGACACTCAACAAATTCTTTAATAGCAAATAAACAATTTGCTTATATAATTGCTTATAATGAAAGTTATTTATAAGTAAAGTGCAGAATCTGTTGTGGTTTAACGTGTAACTCACTGATTTTTAAACCCGCAGCAGTAGGGACTACCCAAATTTTTATCAGAGCATAAATTTTTAAAACTGTAATATTTTCTATTTGCAAATAGCATATTTATATTTCAACAAATCACATAAAAACATTGAGTCTCAATTGACAAAGCATGACAAGAAAATTGGGACTGGCTGAGTTTTAATACAACTTATTGTTTTTAAATAACTCGACTTATTCGTTATTGGTGATTCTCTATTTTTAAATGTTAGGTATTGGAATTAAAAATTAATTAAATTAAATTTAACTCTGGGGAACTTCATTCCCTCTGTGAGTCCATAAAAATTTCTTAAGCATTTCTTATGGATTCTCATATCATATTAGTGTATCCTAATATGTTTCTTTTTAAAGACATTAAAATTTGTGGAGGAATCGCATGACTAATGTCGTTGCAACCAACCAGACTATTTTAGTCGTGGGGGGTGGAATTAGCGGCATGACTGCCGCGCTAGAGGCTGCGGAATGTGGCAAAGATGTGATATTGGTTGAAAAAAATCCATCCCTTGGTGGGCGGGTGTCCCAATTGTACAAATATTTTCCTAAGCTTTGCCACCCGACTTGTGGCATGGAAATCAATTTGCGTCGTATTAAGGCAAATCGTAAATTGCGCGTTATTACGATGGCTGAAGTGACTGAAGTCACCGGAGATACCGGTAATTATACCGTCAAAATGAAGGTTTCTCCGCGTTATGTCAATGACAATTGCACGGCCTGTGGGGCCTGTAAGGACGTGGTGGCGGCCGAATTTGAAGACGAATATAACTATGGCGTGATGGACAGCAAACGCAAGGGTGCCTATTTACCCTTTTTTATGGCCTATCCGCAACGTTATGTCATCGATCCACGCCTCATTGGTACGGCCGATGCCGATAAAGCTCAAGCGGCCTGTCAATATGAGGCCATTCATTTGGATATGCAGGAAGAAACCCAGACGCTGAATGTGGGCGCAATCATTTGGGCGACGGGTTGGAAACCTTACGATGCCAACAAGATTCAACCCTACGGCTATGACCATATCCCCAATGTGATTACCAGTGTCGAGTTTGAACGTATGTTGGATCAGATGGGGCCGACGGGTGGCAAAATCTTGCGGCCCTCTGATAAAAAGGAGGCCAAAGATATTGCCTTTATCCAATGCGCCGGTTCGCGTGATCACAATTATCTTAAACACTGTTCACGTATTTGCTGCACCGCGTCATTGAAGCAAACCCATTATGTGCGCGAGCAATACGGTGATGAGGGTAAATCCACCATTTACTATATTGACATTCGTGTGATTGATCGCTTTGAGGATATGTACCTTGAAGCCAAGGCCGATAAGACAGTGCATTTCATCAAGTCCAAAGTGGCCAATATTACCCAAGACAAGCCCACTGGTAATCCCATTTTGCATGGTGTGGACACCGAAGGTTATCACCGTTACAGCAATCCGCATGATTTAGTCGTGCTCGCGATTGGTATGGAACCGAGTGTGGATTTCAACACATTAGGCGTGAAAATTACCGTCAATGAACACGGGTTTATTGAAAATGACCCGAGTAATGGTGGCATGTTTGGCGCAGGTGTTGCCACCGATGCGTTGGATGTCAATCGTGCTCTGCAAAGTGCGACCGCCAGTGCATTGCGGGCTATTCAAGTTGTCAATCAAGTTGCAGCGACGGAGGGAGGTTAAAAAAAATGGCAGATAAAAAATTAGGGGCTTATATTTGCAAAGGATGTGGCATCGGTGATCGCTTGGATGCCGGGCAACTTGCAATGATTGCCAAAAAAGAAGGCAAAGTAGGTTTTGCCAAACAACACGATTTTCTTTGTAACAGTGATGGCGTGAAAATGATTCAGGCCGACATTGATGCTGGGGAAGTCAATCACTTGGTTGTTGCCGCCTGTTCCAGACGCGCCAAAAGCGATGCCTTCAACTTTGAAAATGTGGCGATTTCCCGTGCCAATTTGCGCGAAGGTGTGATTTGGGTACGTCCTGATACCGATGACGCGGAAGAAACGACGCAAGAAATGGCCGAGGACTATATCCGCATGGCCTGCGCCGAAGTCAAATATATGAATTTGCCCGCCCCTAGCGAAGAACAGGGCTTGGTGCGTCATGTGCTTGTAGTGGGTGGCGGTGTCACTGGTTTAAACGCAGCCCTTGAAATCGCCAAAGCCGGCTATCTCGCCACCATTGTTGAAAAGAACGGCGCACTGGGTGGCGCAGCGGCGCAATTCCACAAACGTATCCCTAATCGCGCACCGTTTGCGGATCCGCAGGATAGCGGGATTGCTGATTTAATCGAGCAAGTCGAAAGCAACAATAAAATCACCGTCCATCTTAACGCCACTGTGACTAAAACCAGCGGCGCGCCTGGACGGTTTAGTGCTGATATTAGCCAAGAAAGCGGTTCAACGGTCACCGACAATTTTGGCTCTATCATTCAAGCCAGTGGCTTTAAACCTTACGATGCCACCAAATTACCAGAATTTTCTTATGGTAAATCGCCCGACATCGTGGATCAACTCGGCTTGGAGGCCCTCGCTAAACAAGCCAATGGCGGCGCTATCAAGCGGCCCTCTGATGGTAAAGAGGTCAAAAGCGTCGTGTTTGTTCAATGTGCCGGGCAACGTAGCGATAAAGAAGGCCATTTATCCTATTGTTCCGGCCATTGCTGCTTAACCAGCACCAAGCAAGCCATGTATTTCAAGGACGCAAATCCTGACGTAGATGCCATGGTGCTTTATACCGAATTGCGGATGCCTGGGGCTGGAGGCGAAGATTTTTACCGCAGTGGTCAAAATAAAGGCGTTACCTTTACCAAAGGTATTGCTAGCGAAGTTGTCCCCAATGGGGGCAGTTTGACCGTTAAATTCAAAGACTTAATTCTCGATGAAGAGGTCAATTACGACGCGGATTTAGTGGTGTTAGCGACTGGCATGGTGCCTAATTCTGGGGTCAACATTGAAGCGGTGCCGGCTGAAAACGAAGATAAGAAAGATGATGCTGAAGCCAAGGCCGAAGTTGTCGCCACGGTGCCGGTTGAATCCATTTTGAATCTGGACTACCGCCAAGGGGCAGATTTACCGCAATTGGTCAATGGGTTCACCGATTCGCATTTTATATGTTTTCCCTACGAAACCCGTCGCACCGGTATTTATGCCGCTGGGCCAGTACGCCGCCCGATGGATATGACGCAGGCCACAGAAGATGCCACCGGTGCTGCGTTAAAAGCGATCCAAGCTCTTGAAAATGCTGCGCTTGGACGGGCTGCTCACCCGCGCTCTGGGGATTTGAGTTTCCCGAGTTTCCGCAAAGAGGGCTGCACCCAGTGCAAACGCTGTACCGTCGAATGCCCGTTTGGTGCGATTAACGAGGACGAACAACGTTATCCCCTGTTTAATGAAGCACGTTGTCGGCGCTGTGGAACGTGTATGGGTGCCTGCCCAGTGCGCGTGATTTCCTTTGAAAATTACTCGGTGGAAACCGTTGGACAAGCCATCAAAGCGGTTGAGGTGCCGGAGGAAGACGAGGAAAAACCGCGTATTTTGGTATTAGCCTGCGAAAACGATGCTTATCCAGCACTTGATATGGCAGGGATGAACCGGATGGAATACAGTGCTTTTGTGCGTATTGCGCCAGTCCGCTGCCTTGGCTCTGTCAACACCATTTGGGTCACAGATGCGTTGAATAATGGCTTTGACGGCATAATTCTGATGGGCTGCAAAAAAGGGGACGATTACCAATGTCATTTTGTCAAAGGGAGCGAACTAGCCCACACCCGCATGAGCAAAATTGACGACACCCTTAAACAATTGCAGTTAGAAACGGAACGGGTGCAGACTTACGAAATTGCGATCACAGATATCCAGCGTGTGCCCCAAATCATCAATGATATGGCTGAAACCATTGAGAAAATTGGTATGAGTCCGCTTAAATTTTAAGGTAAAAGGATAGCTTTTCAGAAAAATGTTTTACCAGGAGTCCAAGATTTATCTTGGACTAGCCAAACTAAAGTTTGGACTCCGGCAAAATTGACAGGAGTCCAAGATTTATCTTGGACTTCGTTCCGTTGAAAAGTGTGAAAAAAAATCCGTAAAATCCGGAAAGAAGTTGTACTTATCAGTATAAAGTCATCATGCCACCACTCTAGGAGATTTTCTATGAGTAATTTAAACACTGCCACGGTTGAAAAATACCGTAATAATTTTCTGCGTGAAGTAGAGGCCAATGTTGAAGAAGGACACTGGGTCAAAATGTGCATGCAGTGCGGCGTGTGTTCAGGTTCATGCCCACTCGGCCCCCATTGGGATCATCCCCCACAGAAAATATTTATGATGATTCGCGCTGGTAAACGCGATGAAGTCCTTGGTTCCAGTTCTATGTGGATGTGTACCTCCTGCTACAACTGCATTGCACGTTGCCCACGCGAATTGCCTATTACTCATATCATGCACGGTTTGGCTCACTACGCCAAACGGCTAGGGCTTGCCCCCAAGAATCAACCCACTAAAAAATTCGCCCAAATTTTTTGGGATAGCCTGTCTAAAAAGGGACGGGTGAATGAACTCAAATTGGGTTTAAGCTTGTACTTTATGAATGGGTTTGCCGAAGGGGTTAAAACGTCCCTGAAAATGCAAAAGGTCGGTATGGGGATGCTTAAAACTAAGCGCATGGATCCCCTTGAAATAGTGGGTGGACATGGTTGCAAAGACAAAAAAGGCTTGCAGGCAATCTTGAAAAAAGCCCGCGAAATCGAAGATGCGAAAGCTGCTAAATTCCAACAAGCCTAACAACAGGAGACTGACAGATTATGGCTAAAGAATATTCCTTTTATCCAGGCTGCTCCTCACAAAAAGGAGCCTCTTCTTCCAACCAGTTGCGTTCCACGCAAACGATTTGTGAGGAATTGGGCATTAAATTGAACGAGATTCCTGATTGGAATTGTTGTTCTGCTTCTATCGGCTACGCGGGTGGCGGTGAATTGCCACGTTTAACATTATCAGCACGTAATTTGGCTTTATCTGAACAACACCACGCGGGACAAGATGTGGTGGCAACGTGCGCGGCTTGTTGGTTGGCTACTCGTGAAGCCGATGAACGTTTGAAACATGATAACCAATTAATGGCAGAAGCCAATGAAGCGTTGAAAGAAGCAGGTTTAACCTTCAAAGGTGAGAAAAAAATCCGCCACATGGTTGAAGTGCTGATTGAAGATATTGGCTATGAAGAAATGAAACAGCATGTCAAAAAACCCTTGGAAGGTATCAAGATTGCCGGCTATGTGGGTTGCCAAACTAACCGCCCTTTTGGTATCGACGGCGAATCCTTTGAAAATCCTGTCTATTTAGACAAAATGATTGAAACGATGGGCGCTGAACCGGTGGAAAACTACGACAAAAAAGTGTCGTGTTGTGGCGGTGCGCTGATGTTCTCTGAACCGGAAAAAAGCCAAGCGTTGGTGAAAGACATCATTGAGGCAGCTTACGACGGCGGTGCCGACATGCTTGTCACGCCTTGCCCGGTGTGTCAGATGAATACCGAGGCTTATCAAGAACAGATTAATAAGAAATACGGTACCAAGTTCAATATGCCGTCGGTGTATTACAGCACCTTGATGAGTGTTGCTTATGGTAGAAGTGCGAAAGATGCCGCGTTAGGTGGGCAAATTATCAAGGCGAAGCAGTTAGAGGAAATTGCGGCGAAGTAACAATGTTCAAACGGATACTATCCCTTCTAGGGATAGCATCCGTCAAATCACTACAGGTACCGGACTACCACAACTTCATTACCGTTCAATTAAAGCGTAAATATAATGGTAATCTTTTGGAAAATTATTTGCGAAAAGTATTTTGAGTTTCGCCACCCTACACACGCTAATCAATGATGAACATACTGTTAGAAAACTTTCGTTGCTTCGCAAGAAACCACACCATCAAGATTACGCCTTTGACATTACTGGTTGGTGAAAATAGTGCCGGTAAATCGACTTTTTTAGCAGCCTTATCAGTCATTTCCGACTTTTCAACTTATCCCAGTAAACCGCGCTTTGATAGCCCGCCCTATTATTTAGGTGGATTTGATACCATAGCAACCCATGCGAATACCAAAATAGCAGACTACTTTTCATTGGGATTTGAGATGAAAACCGATGAACACGCAAAAAACATTAAAATCATTGATTGCGAGTTATTCATCTGATTTGGGACAGCCCACTCTTAGCAGGTTTACGATTGAAAGCAAATATGGTTGTATTACTTTAAATTATCATTTAGATAAATTGCATTGCCAATTTTCTCAGTTCCAAGCGCTCAATGGGCAAAATGCCATCATAGATTTAGACAAGGAAAAAGTACCTTTGTTAAAACTGGAATCTCTTGAAATGTTGCTGGCTGCAATTCTTAACTCTTCTCAAGAAAAAAACTGGTTGCTGGAATTATTGCAACCGATTATGCAAATTTCTCGCTTGATTGAATCGGCTTCATTTAGTGGATTTCAGTCGCGCCAATTCGCTCAAAGCCTAAACGCACTTATGATCAAATGACGACTGATTATGATCCCGAGGGCGATCATGTACCTTATGCTATTGCGCGTGCTTTGAAAAAACCAACGCTTACAGAACTTAATCAGTTTGGAAAGGATTCTGGACTCTTCAATGAGATAACTGTGAAACATTTAGGGGATAAATTAGGTGATCCATTTCAACTACAGGTTAAAATGCAACATAACTCGGCCGAAATGTCGGTTAATTTGACGGATGTTGGATATGGAATCAGTCAATCATTGCCTATTATCGTTCAAAGTGTTTTGAGATCAGGTTCCGATTTTATTCTTCTTCAACAACCCGAAGTACATCTTCACCCAAGGGCGCAAGCGGCACTCGGTTCATTTTTTGTGCGACAAGTCACGGCAAATAATAAACGATTTGTAATAGAAACTCACAGTGATTATTTATTGGACAGGATTCGTCAAGAAGTGGCATCAGGCCGGTTAATGCCTCAGCAAGTTTCCATTATTTTCCTTGACAAGCCTGGACTAGAAACAACTATTCATCACTTATCGCTTGACGATAATGGCAACATTTTAGATGCACCACCCTCTTATCGTCGTTTTTTTCTTGAAGAAGAAATGAAGCTTTTAATGAGAGGGGGTTAGTATTCATGGGCATAATTGTTGATGCGAATATTGCTCTCAAGTTCTTTTTTGATGGCAAAGAATCTGAGTTTATGGCAGCGTATAATGCCATTGTTAATGGTCAATGTTGTTTACACTATGGAAGAATACCAAAAACTCTCAAAAGTGTGGAAAATAATATTGCAACTTGATCGTGCGGGACGTGCCAAGTTAGCCCCCGCTGTTGAACAAGAAACACAACATCTCATTCAAAAAAATGCTTGTATCTCAAACGATTGTCATATTATCGCGTTGGCTAGAGTCAGTGGGGCAAGATTACTTTGCTCTGATGATGTGAAATTTACATCACAGGATAATTTACAGCAATAATTTATAGTCTATATTCTACTCCTGACCTACACTTATTGAGAAGTTACCTTTTTTTGATCGAACCCACGTTCCGAAACTTGATTTAAACATACATATAATATTTATTATTTTCTTAGTATAAATTCAGTTATAACTATGTTAATCCCAGAGCTATACCCTAATTTGCCTAAAAAAGAGTATATTTACAACAATCATGTGCTGAATAGTAGTGCTTGGGATCACTACAAGCCACGCGTAGGTGATGTGATCATTGTCACGGCCTTAAAAGCTGGCACCACCTGGATGCAGGGCATTGTGGGGAACTTAATTTTCCAGAATCCGCCCATGCCGGCACCGGTTTGGAAACTGAGTCTTTGGCTAGACAGGCGTCTTTCTTCTGTCGAAGAAACTCTCCAACTCCTTGAAGCACAAACCCACAGGCGTTTCATCAAAACCCACCTGCCGATGAATGCTTTACCCTATTTCCCTGAAGTGCAATACATTTACGTTGGGCGCGACGGGCGCGATGTGTTTATGTCGCTGTGGAATCACCACTATCATCTTGCGCCAGAAGTCATGGAGTATTACAACGCCTTTTTAGCACCCAGGAATCAGTCAGTTTCGCCTTGCACAGAAGATATTCACGAGTTTTTCGCGCAGTGGATAGAAAAAAGCTGGTTTCCGTGGGAAAATGAAGGCTTTCCCTATTGGTCGCCGTTCTACCATCTGCATACCTGGTGGTCGTATCGACACTTGCCCAATATTTTGTTTGTGCATTTTAATGATCTACTCTCTGATCTAGAAGGCGAAATGCGTCGCATTGCGGACTATCTGAAGATTCCGAGCAACGAAGCTTTTTGGCCTGAACTGGTGGCAAACCTGGTCTTTGAAAGCATGAAAGCTAATGCCGATGCTTTTGTTCCCAACAGAGGGCGAAGTTGGAAAGGTGGCGTGCAGCGTTTCTTAAACAAAGGCACAAACGGGCGCTGGCAGGGCGTGTTAACGGAAGAGGAACTGCGCCAATACGAGGCTGCTGTGAATCGACAACTCACCCCAGAGAGCAAACGCTGGTTGGAACTGGGCGCAGGCAGCTCGCTGGCGCATTCAATTCAATAATACCCCAAATCATATAAAACTGATGCTCATTCCTCTCATCCCTGTTATCGCAAAAATATTTCTGGCGGGCAGCGCAGTGTATGGCGCTATGGCAGTAGTGAAAAAAACCAAAGTCAGAAAAAAAGTCATATACTCCTTAAAAAAGGTGGACAACCGTTATCAGCAAATCGTGCAGAAGCATTTCGATCCATTCTTCGGTACTGACCTGCGTCACCAGCAAATCGAAAATTTTTCCGGTGAATATACTGATAAAGAAGTGGTAATTAATCGCCGTTTAGGGCTAGCTATTGCTAACACTGGCTTGGCAATCTTAGGAGAGATGTATTATCCGTCACTGCTGGTTGCCAATGGTTTGCTTTTACTCTACATCATTTTACCCATGATTTACCGTAACTTGAAAATATTAATCCAGGAAAAGCGCATCAAATTCCGTTTTTTTGCCTCCTTGTCTGTGCTGGTGAATTATATCAGCGGTTTTTATGTGATAGGCAGTTTAATCCTTGTGGTGGTGTTTTTTGCTTTCAAATTAGCAGCCCGTACTGAAGAGTATTCGCGTAAATCTCTAATCGATACCTTTGCCTTGCAACCACCTGATTCCGTTTGGGTATTGGTGGACGGCGTTGAAGTGGCAGTGCCCTTTTCGCAATTACAAATCGGTGATTTTATTATATTGAACGCAGGGCAGACTGTTCCCGTTGATGGCTGCATTGTGCAGGGTATTGCTTCTATTGATCAGCACATGTTAACAGGCGAATCCCAGCCAGTGGAAAAAACTGTGGGCGATAAGGTACTGGCATCGACTCTGTTATTAGCAGGTAAATTGCAGGTGCGTGTAGAAAAAACAGGCACTGCCACTGGTGCTGCACAGATAGGAAAAATTCTCAATAATGCCGCGAATTATCATTCCTTCTGCGAAGCCCGCAGCGAACGCATGGCTGACCAGACCACCTTGCCCACGTTGTCGGCCAGTGCTCTGGCGTGGTTGACGGTGGGTAGTGGAGGTGCGTTGGCGATCCTCAACAGCGATTTTGGTTCAAGCATGATCTTTTCTGGTCCCTTGAATATGCTCAGCTACTTAAACATCGCTTCGCACGGCGGAATTTTGGTTAAGGACGGACGTTCACTGGAAATCCTACATACTATTGATACAGTGGTGTTTGACAAAACCGGTACTTTGACTCTAGAACAGCCTGAAGTTGGTCACATTCACAGTTGCAACGGCTGGACTGAACAACAAGTGCTGTACTATGCTGCTACAGCTGAGTACCGTCAGAGTCATCCGATAGCTAGAGCCATTTTAAGCGCGGCAAAGCAGCAATCTTTAGAATATCTGCCACCAGACGAAGTTGATTATGAAATCGGTTTTGGCATTCGCGTCATTTGTCAGGGCAAAGCTGTGCGGGTGGGTAGTGCCCGTTTTATGGCGCAGGAACTGATCAGTCTCCCTGCTGAAATTATTGAACAACAGCAACGCTGCCAGGAAAAAGGATATTCCCTAGTAATGGTCGCGGTAGACAAACAACTCATCGGCACTGTGGAATTGCAAACGCAATTGCGTCATGAAACTGCAAAGCTGGTGCAGCAATTACATAAGCGCGGCTTAAAGATCTACATTTTATCAGGCGATCATCAGCAACCTACACAGCATATCGCTGAGCGTTTGGGCATTGATGATTTTTTTGCTGAAGTGTTACCCGAAGGAAAAGCTAACATTATCAATAAATTGCAACAAGAGGGACGTAAAGTCTGCTTTGTCGGTGACGGTATTAATGATGCCATTGCTCTGCGCCAGGCTGATGTATCGATTTCCTTGCGCGGTGCGACCACTGTTGCTACTGACAGTGCCCAAATAGTGTTGGTCAGCCAGTCTTTACAACAACTCAATCAACTGTTTGACATTGTTGAGGGCTTCAATACTAATCAAAACCGCTCACTGCTGTTTGCCTTTGTGCCAGGTGGTATGTTGATTGCAGGTGTCTTTCTATTTCATTTAGAGATGCCAGCTGCGCTCGTTACCTACAGTGTTGGTCTCGCCGCTTCGCTGGGTAATGCTTTGTATCCTTTGCTGAAATTTAATCAGCAAAATGAAGCAACAAAGAAGAACAATGCAACTTAATGAAGCAACAAAGAAGAACAATGCAACTTAATTGTAAATCCAAGGGGGTTTCTTTCAGGTATCATTCATCTCCAGTTAGCGTTATGGAACCAGAACCAGTGTAGAGATACATGCAATGTTAAACATTTCTGCTTATTTAACTGAGTTAGAACAACTCAGAAATACCATGATCGAACGCCGTGAAACGGCTATTGGAGTACCTGTTAACCTGGCAGCCAATTATCAGAGTATTTTACCGGTGCTGGGTGATGTCTTTCTCAACAACATCGGTGATATATTCGTTGAACGTAAGCGGAGCTTCTCTACCCATACTTATGAACAGAAAGTACTCAGTTTTTTCGCGCAATTGTATGCCCTAGCGGAAGATGAGTGGTGGGGCTATATTACTTCAGGCAGCACAGAAGGGAATATGTACGGTCTGTGGTTGGCACGGGAACGCTATCCGCAGGGAATGCTGTATTATTCAGCCGACAGTCATTACTCAATTAACAAAATCGCACGTATTTTACGGATGAATAAAACCGTAATTCCATCTTTGGATAATGGAGAAATTAATTACCATTTGCTTGAACAGGCAATACAACAAAGACCTTCACAAGCAGTGATTATCAATCTCAATGTAGGTACCACCATGAAAGGGGCAATTGATAATCTGGAGCTTATTTTAAGCATCTTAGAAAAGTATCATATTAGAGATTTTCATATTCACTGTGATGCGGCTTTATTTGGCGGATTTTTACCCTTTCTTGAATCAGTCCCCGCGATTAACTTTACTCAACCTATCAGTAGTATGGCGATCTCCGGTTATAAATTCATCGGTTCTCCTATCCCTTGTGGCATTATACTGACGCGCAAAAACTTAAGTGAACATATAAAACAGGCAGTAGAATATATCAGCAGTTGGGATACGACAATTACGGGATCGCGTAATGGGCATACCCCCTTAATTTTGTGGTTTATCATCACTACGAAAGGTTACGAAGGATTACAACAGGAAGCACGAATGTGTGTTCAAAATGCACGTATTTTTTACGAGCAACTCACTGCACTCTCTTACCCCTGTTTTCTTAATGTGCATTCCAATATTCTCGTCTTGAAAAAACCTTCAGATACTTTAGTGGAAAAATGGCGCCTCCTTACTGAAGGAGACTGGTCACACATTGTGGTTATGCCGCATGTGACGTATGAAAAATTCATCCAATTTTTACATGACTTAACAGAGGAGGTAGTACAATGTGGGTGATGTGATATACTATAAAATTTATGGATAAAACGCAGTATTTAAACACATTCAAAAGGGAAAAATGAAGATAGACTTGCCAGGTGTTGTTCTTGTTGATGAAATTGACACACATTTACATCCCACTTGGCAACGACAGATTGGGCTTTGGTTTTGCCAATATTTTCCCAAGCTCCAATTTATTGTGACTACACATAGCCCTTTAGTTTGTCAAGCAGCAGAATATGGAACAGTATGGCGTTTACCAGCACCGGGTAGCGATTTAACTGGTGGACGTGTTGAAGGTATAGAATTTCAGCGTTTAGTCTACGGTAATATCCTTGAAGCATTGGATACCGATTTATTTGGAGTCGATGTGACACGTTCAGAAACTTCAAGGGAAAAGTTGCAAGAGTGTGACCTCCATTTTTTTTAAGTAGAAGTGTGGGGGCCGGCTTTGTAAAGAAGTTTGGGGCCGGCAACTGATGGTGTGACATATTTTGGGGCCGGCTTTGTAAAGTGGGCTTTGTAAAGAAGTTGCCTGCCCCCTACGAACTCTTACATCAAACTGAGATCACACTCTTCCGGATTAGACTGATTTGGGTAGGGCGATGGAGTTTGGTGGGCTTTGTAAAGAAGTTGCCCACCTACAAACTTCCGGATTAGACTGATTTGGGTAGGGCGATGGAGTTTGGTGGGCAACACGTTGCCCACCCTACGAACTTCCGGATTAGACTGATTTGGGTAGGGCGATGGAGGTGGGCAACAAAAAGACGTTGCCCACCCTACGAACTACGAACTACGAATTCTTACATAAAACTGAAGTCACACTCGTTATAGAAGCAAGACACAATGCTTTTGACTCTTATAAAGCGCGTCTTTACGAATATCAAAGAAAGAAAAGTTTGAATGCTTCTAACTCTGAATTGCACCATCCGACGGTTTGGGCCGAAATGAAGCGGCAATATACTTTACAGCCGGGACTTAAAACACTATTTCAAGACATTCCGGAAGCTTTAACATAGTAGTAAAATAACACAATGGCAACCTACACATTATTTTTTTATCCTTTCTTATAACTAATCCTTGTAGTTATTGCCGCTTTTAACGCCTAAACTTTTAACGATGAAGCTAAGCTTGAAGGATGCACACTATTTATTTTCAAGGAGCCACAAAATGACTAGCTATCAAACAGAAGCACCGACTGCCCGTCTTTTAATCGTTGACGATACTCTCTACAATGTACGCTTGTTAGCTGCAATACTAGGTAAACAGGGATATGCCGTAATACCAGTGTCTGATAGCAGCACTGTCGTCTCAAAGGCACGGACAGAACAACCTGATTTAATTTTGCTTGATATTGTGATGCCCAAAATGAATGGTTATGAAGTTTGCGAACAGTTGAAAGCCGATGAAATCACCCGTGACATACCGGTTATCTTTCTCAGTGCCTTAAATGAAACGCTAGATAAGGTAAAAGCTTTTGCGGTGGGCGGTATAGACTACATCACCAAACCGTTTCAGACTGATGAAGTTTTTGCTCGCGTTAAAACACACCTAGCTTTACGACATTTGCAAAAGCATCTTCTGAAAAACAATGAGCAGCTTCAAAATGAGATAGCAGAACGCACGCTGGTGGAACAAGCACTGCAACGAAGTAATACACGGTATCACAATTTAGCGGCAAACATTCCCGCGATGATTTATCAATCGGTGTGGTACCCTGATGGTTCACAGAAATGGCTGTATGTGAGCCCGGCTTGCCGAAAAATCTATGGGATAGAGCCAGAAGCGATTGTGGGGGATAATTCACTTATTAATAATATGATTTATCAGAATGACTGTGCGGGTTTTGAAGACTCTATAGCTGTCGCCGCTAATCAGTTAGTACCTTGGCATTATGTCTGGCGCATTGTTGTCTCAGATCAAATCAAATGGGTGCAAGGTCATTCTATGCCCGATAAACAAGCAGATGGGAGTATTCTGTGGGATGGTCAATTGATAGACATCACTGAACTCAAACAAGCTGAGGAGGCGTTGCGTCAAAAAAATGAGGACTTAGCCAATACCCTGCAACAACTGAAAGCGACCCAAGAAGAACTGATTCAATCCGAAAAAATGGCCGCTTTAGGACAACTGGTTGCCGGCGTGGCCCATGAAATTAATACCCCTCTTGGGGCCATTCAATTGTCTGTAGATGATATCAACACATTCATAGGTAAAACACTCATCCAATTACCCACCTTTTTTCAATCGATTTCCAAAACACAACAGCAGGATTTGTTAGCCTTATTACAACAAGCCTTCCAAAATGAAACGACTTTATCTTCCAGAGAGCAACGTCGCTTCCGAAAAACCTTAGCTCGTCAATTGGAAGAACATGGCATTGATAACTCAGCAAATATTGCCGATACTTTGGTAGAAATGGGTGTTTATGAAAACATTGAGCGGTTTTTACCTTTGTTAACCGCCTATCATGGTCAAACCATTTTAAACATGGCCTACCAACTGGTCAGTTTACAACAAAGCACTCAAACTATCGCTTTAGCTTCAAAACGTGCGGCTAAAGTGGTGTTCGCGTTAAAGAATTTTGCCCGTTTTGATCGCTCTGGTGAAAAAGTGAAAACGAATATTACCGAAGGTATCGAGACGGCTTTAACCCTTTATGGCAATCAACTCAAACATGGCGTTAAAGTCAATCGTTCTTATGATGCTGTGCCGCCGATATTATGTTATCCTGACGAACTCAATCAAGTTTGGACAAACCTAATTCACAATGCGCTACAGGCGATGGATTATCAAGGCACTTTAACGATTACCGTTAAACAACTGGAAAATCAACAGTTTGTTAGTTTTACAGATAGCGGCAAAGGAATACCCGCAGAAATTCAGCCCAAAATATTTGATCCCTTTTTTACCACCAAGCCGCCCGGCGAAGGTAGTGGTTTAGGATTGGATATTGTCAAGAAGATTATTGATAAACATGAAGGTCAAATAGAAGTTGAAAGTGTGGTGGGCAAAACGACGTTTACGGTGTTTTTGCCGATGTAATTGGGAATTATAGATGTGAAGAATAATAGTTTCACGGATAGTATCCCTCGAAGGGATGCTATCCGTCACGACTTGTGTCTTTTTCTGAAAAACTCTAGTAACTGGTAATTGGTAATTTTCCATAACCAGACTTGTTTCGTTCATTACAAAG
>QNER01000066.1 GCA_003646175.1 Candidatus Parabeggiatoa sp. nov. 1 | reverse complement strand
TAATGGTTAATGATTAATGATTAATGGTTAATGATTAACTTGACAATGTCATATTATCAGGAGTACAAGGCGAACCTTGTACATATTATCAGGAGTACAAGGCGAACCTTGTACATATTATCAGGAGTACAAGGCGAACCTTGTGCGAAAAAACTTGGTTCTGATTGAAATGTGTTTGAGGCAAGTTAATGGTTAATGGCAAATTTTAGTTCGTAGGGCTCCCTACGTCTTTTTGTTGCCCACCAAACGTCTGATAACTTTCTCCCTCGTGAATAATTATGCGTAGCGCATAATTTTGGCAATAACTTGATTTGAGGGCCTTTTCAAAGGAGTGTGACCTCAGTTTGATGTAATAGTGAGTTCGTAGGGTCAATGCCATATCGTAACGAATAACTAACTGATTTGATCAAAGTAGTACAACGGATACTCGAAATAAACGGATAAAAAAACCTAAAAAAATCATAATGTTACCAAATTTGTTAATTCCTAAAATCCGTTCATTACGCGTATCCGTTGTACTTGGGCAGCTTAACTTAATGGCATTGGTTCGTAGGGCTCCCTACGTCTTTTTGTTGCCCACCAAACGTCTGATAACTTTCTCCCTCGTGAATAATTATGCGTAGCGCATAAATTTTGGCAATAACTTGATTTGAGGGCCTTTTTCTGAACGTCTATGGTTGGAAATTCATAATGAAGGCAGTTGACGTTCGTTAATCGCGAATCATGCAGAGGCTTGAACATCGAATTAATAAATTGTAACTTATTATAATTATCAATTATCAAAGTACAGCTTCTTTCCGGATTCAACGGATTTATTTTCTTAAGTTCAGCCAGGGGCGTTGCCCTTGGCTTTAATAATGCACCTTGGGTGCTAAGTTTTAAAGCACCGAAGGTGCGAAATTAATATAGCCAAGGGCAACGCCCCTGGACTCTTCTGGAACTATCGTGCGTGCCATTAAACTATAACCTATTTATATTATCTATAGTTTTTCAGATAAATCATTTCAGTTATAAACCTTCAAGGTTTTGGAAACCTTGAAGGTTTTGCCCTAAAAAGTACAGCTTCTTTCCGGATTTAACGGATTTATTTTCTTAAGTTCAGCCAGGGGCGTTGTCCTTGGCTTTAATAATGCACCTTGGGTGCTAAGTTTTAAAGCACCGAAGGGGCGAAATTAATATAGCCAGTGTAACTACCTGGACTCTTCGGGGCGAAATTAATATAGCCAGTGTAACTACCTGGACTCTTCGGGGCGAAATTAATATAGCCAGTGTAACTACCTGGACTCTTCTGGAACTATCGTGCGTGCCATTAAACTATAACCTATTTATATTATCTATAGTATTCCAGAAAAATAAATTGGCTAAGGATTTAGTCCCCTTTAGGGGACTTTAGCTTTCAGACAACGACTTTAGTCGTTGGCTGCCAAATTATTTTTCTGGAAATCTATAGTTATTATTTTTTAATCGGCTTTATCATTAATTTGACAATGTCACATTGAATTTGAACCACGCCTGTTTTCGTGCAAGGTTCGCCTTGCACTCCTATGAATCTAACATTGTCAAATCAACCATTAACCATTAACCATTAACAGATGAGAGCATTTTTCAAAAGCATGACGATGAAAAACAAATTAACCGTTGGCTTCTCCATCATGGCGGGAATTATTACACTGGTGGTGTTCATCAACCTCGTGTATGTGCATAGTGCGTTGGAATTGTCACACCGCATGATCGATTCGCGGACCCTGACTGCCAATCACAGTATGACCATGTTGAACGGTGTCAACCAAGCATTAGCAGCCCTGCGCGGCTGGGTATTGTTAGGACAAGAGGCCTTTAAAGAGGAAAGACACCAAGTCTGGTCGATACAACTGGAAGCCCCGTTACGGGAAATGAAAAAACTGTCTGCCAACGGAATTCACCCGGAAAATGTTGAACGACTCAAGAAAATAGAGGCCTTACTTCCCAAATTTAAACAATTTCAACTGGAAATTGAAAACATTGCTCAAACGCCAGACAATAGGCCCGCCCTGAAAATGTTCCTTGAGCAAGCGGTCCCTCAATCCAACCTCATGTCCAACAACATTACCCTGATGATTGATCTAGAAGTACAAGAAAAAGCCAGTCCAGAGCGTAAAGCCTTGTTGGGCCTCATGGCTGATGTTCGGGGAACACTTGGTTTATCACTTACCAATCTCCGTGCTTTTCTGTTGTCTGGAAAACTCCAATTTCAAGCCAAGTTTGAAGCGTTATGGCTCAAAAATGAAATGCGCTTCAATGAACTGGCTAGAAAAACTAACTTGCTCACTTCGCAACAGTTTAAGGCCTTTGAGTTATTGACTCAAACACGTAATACCTTTATTACTTTAATCTCACAAATCATGGAGAGGCGTAATCAACCCAACTGGAACCTCAGCAACTATTGGCTAGCAACCAAAGCTGCCCCATTGGGTATCCAGTTAGTCAAAATGCTTGAGGAGATGGCAATTCACCAGCAACAATTATTACAGCACGATGGTAAAGAAATTGACAAAACCATTGACGAGCTAATCCAAATAGAATGGTATTTGTTAGCTATGGGTATTTTGCTGGCCGGCTTTTTCGGGTGGTTTATGATCCGTGACATTTTCCAGCAAGTCGGTGGCGAACCGGCTGAGATTGCCCAAGTGACTGAACAAGTGGCGGTTGGTAATCTCGATCTGCGCTTTGAAGCAAGCACAACGGTGGCAACCGGTATTTATGCCTCCGTCCAAAACATGGTTAAGGCTCTGAAAGAGATTGTCGAACAAATCAAAGTGCTTGCTCAAGGTGACTATTCGGTTCAAATCGTTCCCCGTTCTTCGACCGATATACTCAGTCATGCCCTGGTTAACTTGACCACACGGTTAAGGGATATTACCAATATTTCTGAAGCGATTGTGGCTGGCGATTATAGCCGTCAAATTGAGAGCAAAGGCGACAACGATCTGCTTGGACACGCCATCAATCAGATGACCAAAAAACTGCACCAAGTGACAGATGAGAGCCAAAAGTTAGATTGGCTAAAAACCGGTCAAACCGAATTGAATGAGAGGATGCGTGGTGAACAAAACCTGATGGTTTTAACCCAAAGTATCCTCCACTACCTCGCGGCTTATCTTAATGCCCAAGTCGGCGTGTTTTTTTTAGCCGAAGATGAACACTTCAAATTGTTCAGTAGTTACGCCTATAAAACGCGCAGCAGTAACTATAACGAATTTAAGTTAGGCGAAGGTCTCGTTGGACAAGCGGCATTGGAGAAAAGAAGCATTCTATTTACCCAAGTGCCTGAAACACATATTAATTTATCTATCAACTCGGGTATGGGTGAATCCCTGCCACACGACATTTTTGTACTGCCCTTGATTTATGAAGATCAAGTCTTGGGCGTGTTGGAATTAGCAAGCTCACGTCATTTCACGCCGACAGAAATAGAATTGCTTGACCGAGTTGCCAACAATATCGCCGTCTGTCTTAATTCAGCCCAGTCCCGTCTGCGGGTGCGAGCATTGCTGGAAGAATCTCAGCAACTCACCCAGAATTTGCAAGATCAACAAGAAGAACTCCTTGAGAGAGAAGAACGGATCCATGCCATTGTCGACACCGTCCTTGATGCGCTTATCACCATTGATGAACAGGGCATTATCGACACCTTTAACCAAGCAGCCGAGCAAATCTTTGGCTATACATGGTCTGAAGTCGTCGGGCAGAATGTCAAAATGCTGATGCCAGAACCCTATCACAGCGAACACGATCAATACCTCCAAAACTATTTACGCACCGGCCATGCCAATCTTATTGGTCAACCGCGTGAACTCGTGGGTCAACGCAAAGATGGTTATACCTTCCCAATAGATTTAGCCGTGAGTGAAATGATTGTGGGAGAGCAGCGCCTGTTTACTGGTATTATTCGAGATATTACCGAGCGAAAAAAGGCAGAAAACGCGTTGCGGGAGCAACGGGAAGAGCTCCAAACTAACAATGAAGAACTGCAAACCCAACAAGAAGAACTGGCGGCCAGCAATGAAGAACTCAACGCACAACAAGAAGAACTTCGGGTAACCAACATCGAGTTGGAAGAACGTACTCATGCTTTAGAAAACAGTAAGCAGGACCTTGAAGAAAAAGCGCAGGCTTTAGAACTCAGCACCCGATATAAATCAGAATTTCTCGCTAATATGTCACATGAACTGCGGACTCCGTTAAATAGTCTGCTGATACTCTCGCAACTGTTAGCTGATAACAAAAACGGCAATTTGACCAACAAACAGGTGGAATATGCGCGAACCATTAATAATGCTGGTTCAGAACTGCTGTCGCTTATTAACGACATCCTAGATTTGTCTAAGGTAGAAGCCGGCAAAATGGAAGTTCATGCTGAAGACGTATCGCTGGCCGATTTTATGGAAACGATTGAACATAAATTTCGCCATGTTGCTAACGATAAAGGGCTGGCTTTAGCCATCACGGTGGCCGATGATTTGCCGACTGTATTGTACACAGACGTGCAACGGCTCACACAAATCCTCAATAACCTGATTTCTAATGCGTTAAAATTCACAGCCAAAGGTGAAATCAAGCTGATAGTGCAGCGTCCCTCTAAGGAGGTGGTAGGGTTTTTATCTGAAATAGGGCTTGAGACAGCCAAAACCATTGCCATCAACGTTACCGATACTGGTATTGGTATTCCCAAAGAAAAACAAGAAACGATATTTGAGGCCTTTAAACAAGCAGATGGTAGCACCAGTAGACGCTATGGCGGAACCGGGCTAGGTTTATCCATTTCCCGCCGCTTATCCCAACTGCTCGGTGGCGATCTTCAACTATTTTCTGAAGAGGGCAAAGGAAGTACTTTCGCGCTCTATCTACCTGACAGGGGAGAGTCAGAAGTTCAACAGTTCAACAGTTCAGAAGTTCCGCCTTTTCCCGCGCCGGCACAATCCCAAACGGATGAAGTTCAGACAGCTATCCTCTCTAATGAAACAATGACTCCGACGGCACCTAACGATGTGATGCCCGCCGAGAATATCATAGATGATAGAAATGATCTAACATCGGGTGACAACTCTCTTTTAATCATTGAAGATGATAGAAAATTTTCTATGACGCTCATGGAGTTAGCACGAGAAAAAGACTTTAAATGCCTGATTGCTGAGGATGGCAAAGCCGGCTTACAACTCGCAGAACAATACCAACCTCATGCCATTATCCTTGACGTGGGTTTGCCCCAGATGGATGGCTGGACAGTCATGGAAAAACTCAAGGATAATCCCAAGACGCGGCATATTCCTGTGCATTTCATGTCCGCGGATGAACAAGAGAGAGATGCAAAAAAAATGGGGGCTATTGGCTATTTACTCAAACCCATCAACATGAAGCAGCTAGGGGATGCCTTTCAAAAAATCGAGCGGTTTATTACCAATACGGTGAAACATATTTTGATCGTGGTGGATAATGAGTCGCGCCAACAAAAAATGCTGGATTTAGTCGAAAGTGTGGATGTCCAGCCCACAGTGGCAGTGACAATGGCCGAGGCCTTACAACAACTCCACACGACACTATTTGACTGCATTGTCCTTGATTTGGATATTGAACAGGGCATTGGTATCCAATTCCTTGAGCAGCTGCGCCATGAAGAAGAGCTATCCCAGATTCCGGTGATTATTTATGCAGAACGCGATCTGACCCAGCAGGAAGATGCCTTATTACAGCGATATGATAATAATCTCACCGTCAAGGCGGTGAAATCGCCAGAACGTTTATTGGACGAGACAACCCTGTTTCTCCATCAAGTGGAAGCCCACTTATCCGTCGATAAGCGCGACATGTTGCGGATTGTGCATGACAAGGAAGCCATCCTGAAAGATAAAAAAGTGTTAGTTGTGGATGATGATACGCGCAACCTCTTTGCTTTAGTCACTGTGCTAGAGGACAAAGACATGGAAGTTGTCGTTGGTAAAAACGGTGTTGAAGCCCTCCAATCATTGGAAGAACATTCTGATATTGATCTGGTGTTGATGGATATTATGATGCCAGAAATGGATGGTTATGAAGCGATGCAGGAGATTAGAAAACAATCCTGTTACCGAAAACTGCCCATTATCGCCCTCACAGCAAAAGCCATGAAAAGCGACAAGGCTAAATGTATTGAGGCAGGGGCGAATGACTATCTCGCTAAACCGGTGGACACTGATAAACTGATTTCGCTGATGCGTGTATGGTTATATCGGTAAGGGGAACGATTCAAAGTGGGGTGATAAAAATTGTGAATTGTGAATGATTGTTTTAGTGATACTATCGCAAAAACCAGCGATAGCATCACGACTTGTTAATTTTGGGCACTTTTGAGGCTTTAACACTATGTTAATTGAATTTAACGTGACTAATTTTCGTTCCATTTACAACACGCAAACCCTTAGTTTAGTGGCAGATTCTGAGGAAGAACGGGTTGATTCAAATACTTGTTCTGTGGGTTTTTCTGATTTGCCACGCTTGGTAAAATCAGCCGTTATTTATGGCCCCAACGCTGCCGGCAAAAGTCATTTAATTCGTGCTATCGGTTTTATGCAAGAGTTTGTGAAAAACTCGGCTAACAATAGCGATGAAAGTATTGACGTTAAACCTTTCATGCTTCATGAAAACAGTAAAAACGCGCCAAGTGAGTTTGAACTTATCTTTATTCAAGAAGGTATGCGTTATCAATACGGTTTTGCGGTGACACCAAAACGAGTCATGCAGGAATGGCTATTTGCTTATCCCAATGGTAGTGGTGAGCAATGGCTTGAACGTTTTTATGATCCTCAGACACAACAAGAAAGCTGGTTTGTGAGTGACAAACTGAGCAACAGAATGGATTTGCATGAACTATGGAAAGCCGCTACCAAGCCCAACGTTTTGTTCCTTTCCATGGTAGAAATTTTTCATTTTCAGGAACAGAGTAAAAAGTTAGCCGCGATTTTCGATTGGATTACCCAAACTTTGATCGTTTTTAAACCACAAAGAGAGCTATTGAGTCAGATTAAACAATGTAAAGAGCCGCTTTATAAATCGACAATCATGAAGTTTCTGCGAGTTGCCGATCTCAATATCATTGATATTCAAGTCGAAACGAAGAGCAAAACTCTCCAATTTGTGCATTACCAAAATGATACCCATGATAAAGTGCTTTTGGCAGCTGATGAGGAATCCGAAGGTACGCGCAAATTAGTGGCTTTGGCGAGCTTTGTGATGGATATGTTAACCAAAGGATATGTATTAATGGTTGATGAATTTGATAATAGCCTTCATCCTATCATCGTGCGTTTTTTAGTTGAACTCTTTCATAATACGAGTCTCAATAAAAAAAATGCCCAACTGGTTTTTACCACACACGATAGTTCCACATTGGATAGTACATTATTTCGTCGTGATCAAGTGTGGTTTGTCCAAAAGGTTCAAGAACAAGCAACTCAATTATATCCTTTAACCGATTTTCAACCACGTCCTCATGAAGCCTTGCAAAGATATTATTTAGAAGGGCGTTATGGTGCTTTACCATTTATTGGGGAGTTAAAGTTCGATGGGAACGGATAATTGGTTTCACAACAGAAGGCGAGTGCGTTCTCAATGGGCACGTCAGTCTAACGGTTCTAAAAAATCGTTGAAAGTGCTGCTGGTGTGCGATGATAGCAAAAGTGCGGTGTATTATTTTGAGGGATTACGCGATGATTTAAGTCTTAAACACAATGTTGAGATTGATAAAAAATGTTCTGGTTTTGATCAAAAAAGTTTAGTTGACTGCGCGTTTTCCCGATTTTATCAACAGAAAGACATTCTTAACAAACGGTATGGCGAAAAACAGGCAGTTCCTTATGATAGAGTCTATTGTGTTTTTGATCAGGATGCACCTCATGCCAAGAATCCCCATCAACAAAAATATCAAGACGCTTTAAAAGAAGTAGAGAGGATTAACTTAGCATTGGGTAACGACATTTTCAAAGCCATTACATCAGTGCCTTGTTATGAAGTTTGGTTATTACTGCATTCCCGATTTACAACGAAACCATTTGCTAATACGCAACAGCGTTCTATTTGTCATAGTGTTATTTCTGATCTAAAAAATGGCATACCCTATTATGACAAAGGAGATAGAAAAATTTACCAGAAAACCAAAGAGAGGCTTGATATTGCCCTTAAAAATGCATACCGGGTAGAAAAACACAATCAACAAGTTGGCACTGATAATCCTTCGACTTTGATTCATCACTTGGTTAAAGAGTGGCAAGAACTGTCTGGGCAAATAGCGACAGGGATTGTCTAACGACAAACGATTATAACGACAGGGATTGTATATAAAAAGGGATTGATCTTTCTCAATAACGATAGTGGTACACAACGAATGACGGGGATAAAAGAATTCAATCAATGAATTCAACCCACGAGTACAACCAATTCAATCCATTTTGATACCCACTCATCTGAGGCACACCAACCCTTAGCACCTATCAGTTTTCCGTCAACACAGAGACACAGAGCTACACAGAGTTTCACAGAGGAGTTTCACAGATATTTTTTGATTACTCTGTGTGACTCTGTGTGACTCTGTGAACTCTGTGTTAAAACTTTGTCTTATGCTCATCATGCAGTGTCGAAGGCTCAGCAATGAGTTGATGAATATGCAAGACTAATTCCTCTTCGCTGTAAGCTTGTTTGCTAAAAATAGTTTTGACATAGTTATTTAAACGCGCATGTTCTTCAGGGGTGAGTTCTACCCCAGTGAGAACGACGACGGGAATTGAACGCCATTTTTCGTTTTGGTATAAGTGTTCAAGAAATTCAAATCCATCCATGACTGGCATATTCAAATCCAGCAAAATCAAGGCTGGTTTTTTATTTATTATAGGTTTATGCTCTGTGGTACTCTGTGGTATTCTGTGTTCTCTGTGTTGAAAAATAGCCTTTTTTACAAACGGATAGGTGCTAAGCAGTGAACTGTTACCAGTTATCAGTTACCAGTTATTATCAATGCAAAAGTTGACAGCATTGCTCCAACTTTCGCGGCGAACTGATAACTGATAACTGATTTACCGATATAACCATACTCGCATCAACGAAATGAGTTTCTCCGTGTCCACTGGTTTACAAATATATTCATTTGCTCCCGCTTCAAGACACTTTGTCTTGTCGCCTTTCATGGCTTTTGCAGTTATGGCGATAATAGGTAATTTTCGATGTTGAGGTTGTGCTCTAATTTTCCGTATGGCTTCATAGCCATCCATTTCTGGCATCATAATATCCATTAAAATTATAGTTATATCAGGTTGTTCATCTAACGATTCAAGGGCTTCCTTGCCATTTTCAGCCACTAACACGTTCATCTCTTTGCCTTCTAAAAAAGTCATCAACGCAAACGTATTACGGATATCATCATCCACGAGTAATACCTTTTTATTTCTCAGGAGGAGTTCTTTATTATGTACCATACGCAGCATTTGCCGCTTGTCCTTGGGTAAGTTGGCTTCCACTTGATGGAGAAACAAGGTGGTTTCGTCTAACAAACGTTCAGGGGATATCACGGCTTTGACGGTGAGATTGGCTTCACATTCTTGTAATATCTGTTCTTCTTGCAGTGTCAACTCGCGCTCTGCATAGATAATCACGGGAATTTGGGCGAGCGTATCTTCCTGTTGCAGTGATTTAAGGAATTGGAGTCCAGATTGTGGTTCAACACCAACATCAAAGATAATGCAGTCAAACTGGGCATTGTGCAGATGGTGAATAGCATCCGCCTTAGAAGCCGCTACCGTCAATTTGACTTCGCCATCTCCAACTAATCCTTGAATTTTCCGTTGTCGTTGTTTGTTCTCAACAACAATTAATAGGTGTTTCATCGCTTTAGCAATGAATTGTTCTATTTTTTTAAAGGCTTCACCCAGTTCTTCCATACTGACGGGTTTAAGCAAATAACCGATAGCCCCCATTTTTTTTGCTTCCATACTCAATTCAGATACTGACATGAAATGTACTGGTATATGCCGCGTGTCAGGATTGTCTTTGAGCCGTTCCATCACTGTCCAACCATCCAATTGCGGTAATCCCACATCAAGAATAATCGCATTGGGTTGATATTCTTGGGCAAACTGTAAACCGCTCTTGCCATCTTCGGCGACAATACATTTAAAGCCTTTTTCCTGTGCCAGTTCCATAAGGAGATATGAAAAGTTATGATCATCTTCAATAATCAAAATGGACTTATCGTCGGGATGCACAGTGTTTCTATCGTCGCCAACTTCTTGCGGCTCACTGGAAGAAGGTAAAGGAATCGACGCTTTAGCTTCTGCGGGAACCGGCAAAGGAGTCAATGCTTTAGCAGGAATACTGTCTAAAGGCTCGCTTCCAGACATAGGTGTTGATGTTTGAGCGGAAACCCCACCTAAAGGCTCGTTCTCTATTCCAGAATACGAAGAAGCGGATACGTTATCGGGAATATTGTCTAATGACTCGATTCCATAAAACGAAGGAGTCGATGCTTTAATGGGGACTTCTGGCAAATATAATGTAAAAATGCTGCCTTTACCTTCTTCGCTCTCTAATTTAAGGTGCCCACCCAACAGTCGTGCCAACTGGCGAGAGATAGATAAACCCAGCCCAGTACCACCATAGCGTCTGCTGGTGGTACCATCGGCTTGTTGAAACGCTTCAAAGATAAGTTTTTGTTTATCTTCGGAAATACCGATACCCATATCCGCAACGCTGAACGCAATCGTTTTGCCTGATTCAATTCCGTTGATGGAAATATCCTCGTTGCTCAAAGGATGCCGTATTGTCAACTTAATTTCACCTTTACTGGTAAACTTGAAGGCATTGGACAACAGATTATTGATAATTTGTTGGAGCCGTTGCGCGTCGGTATGCAACATGGGTGGTAAATCGTCAGCGACAGTCATCTGGAAAGCCAGCCCTTTTTTTTCAGCGACGTGGCAGAACTTTTGTTTTAAAGCGGCTGTCAACTCAAACAACGGCATATCTGCAAAATAAACTTCCATTTTACCCGCTTCCACTTTGGATAAATCAAGAATGTCGTTGATCAGTGTCAGTAAATCTGAGCCAGCACTGTGAATAGTCTGGGCATATTTTGCTTGATTTTCGGTTAAATTGCCGGTTTTGTTTTCTGCTAACAGTTGTGCCAGAATCAGCAGACTGTTTAAAGGAGTCCGCAACTCATGGGACATATTAGCGAGGAATTCAGACTTATATTGACTGGCAAGTTCCAATTCCTTGGCTTTTGTCTCAAGCGCAGCCTTCGCTTTTTCCATCTCAATTTGGTTCTGTTCCAGTACTAAATTCTTTCGATAAATTTCGTTTTTTTGCTGCTCTAACTCTTTCGTGCGTTCTTCAAGTTCCTCATTGAACTGGCGCAATTCTTCTTGTTGGGTCTGTAATTCCTCTGACTGGCTTTGCAACTCTTCATTAGAAGTCTGAAGTTCTTCTTGTTGCTGTTGCAGCGCGTTTTCAGCCTTTTTCCTTTCGGTAATATCTCTGGCAATGCAGGTAAACAGATGCGTATCGCCATGTTGCATTTCAGCGAGGGATATTTCTAGGGGAAAGTTCGAGCCATCTTGATGTTGGCCTACCACTTCACGCACTTGTCCAATGAGATTGGTATAGTCAATATTCTGGTCATGCTGACTGCGAGGAAGCTCTGGCATCAGCATGTTGACATGCTGTCCGACAACATCAGACCACATGTAGTCAAATATTTGCTCTGCGGCAGGATTAATAGATTCAATAATCCCCTGCCCATCAATAATGATGATAGCATCAATAACGGTCTCGACAATGGCACGGACACGTTCTTCGCTTTCAATAACTTCTTTCTGCTGGTTTTTTAGAGAAAGTGTGAGTTGCTTAGAGTCTTCCAGCAGTGCTTGCATACGCAGATGGGATTGTGCCGTATTAAGCGTGATGGCAATATTATCGGCCACTTGATCCAGCAATTCTATTTCGGTGGCAGTGAAATGACGAGAGCTTGCTAATTCTAATACCCCCAACACTTCCTGTTCATAGATCAACGGGAGTATAAAAATAGTGTGTGGTGAAGATTCACTTATACCTGAGTTAATAGATAAATTGCAGTGTTCTTCAGGAACTTGGGTAAACAGAATACTTTTTTTCTCCAACGCAGCTTGCCCAATGAGACCTTCACCCAACTTAAATTCATTGTAGTTATTGTTGCGCTGTTTATAGGCGTAGCTACTGACCAATTTGAAGCCCTCTCCCTGAGCTAAAAAAAATGCGCCAACTTGGGCATTGAGATAAGTGGCGAGGTAGTTGATGATGTTTTGTGTTAAAACTGCCGGGGTTTGTTCACCACGCATTTTCTCATTTAATTCGGTTTGCCCGGTTTTGAGCCAATCTTGCGTCGCATTTTTCTTCGTGGTCTCCGCCAGCTTGGCAGAAGCCATTTCTAGCGCATTTTTGACCTGTACAAAGTCGCCGTGATATTCACCTTTAGGCCTAATATCTAGACGGCCTTCCGCTAATCCTTGAGAGACTTGAACAATATCTTCAATTACTTGCCACAGATTGGACAACGCTATTTTTTGGGCATTTTTTATTTTGAGGAAGTCTCCCCGATATTCGGCATGATGCCTGACGCGCAAATTGCCTTCTGCTAACCCCTGAGAGACTTGGACAATATCTTCAACAATCTGCCGTAGTTCAGAGAATGCCACTTCTCTGGCATTTTTAATTTGAACAAAATCTCCCCGATAGTCAGCCTGAGGGGTGACATGCAAATTGCCTTGAGCTAATCCCTGAGACATTTGGACAATGTCTTTAATCACTCCCTGTAGTTCAGAGAAAGCCATTTCTAAAGCATTTTTAATTTGAACAAAATCCCCCCGATATTCGGCCTGAGGGGTGACATGCAAATTGCCTTGAGCTAATCCCTGAGACATTTGGACAATGTCTTTAATCACTCCCTGTAGTTCAGAGAAAGCCATCTCTTGGGCATTTTTTATTTGGGCAAATTCCCCCTTATATTCAGTCTTTGGCGTAACACGCAGATCACCTTGCGCTAATCCTTGAGAGATTTGGACAATGTCTTCAACCACCAACCGCAAGTTGACGATCATTTGCCCCAAAGCATTGCCCATTTGACCAATCTCATCTTGGTTTTTGACTGTTACCGTCAAGTTCATGTTACCGTCAGCCAAACGGTGGGTAACATCGGTCATGATTTGTACCGGTTTAGTGATAGGAACACTGAACCAGAAAGCGGTTGCCACTGCTATCGCAGCACCAAGACCGATAATGATGAGTATCCAGAACAGCATTTGTTGGGCCTTGGCAAAGGCTTCGGCTTCATCCACTTTGGCATTCAACGACCACCTGACACCGGCAATGTCGAGTGGCCGGTAGGCGACGATGGTTAGTTCACCGCGATAGTCCCTGATAATTTTTACGCCCGCTTCGCCGACGGCCGAGGCACGAGTGGCCTCGGTATCCACTTTCTGTGTTAAGAGGGTACTTTCCTCGGAAAAGCGCGAGTTAGAACGCAGTAACAAGTCCTCGGAACTAATCAAGATAGTTTCACCAGTCTTGCCTAAACCGGTATTTTCTTGCATGATGGCATCGATCTGAGCCGTTGACAGTTGAAAGATCAACACTCCCATTAGCACTTTGTTGTCAAAGATGGGTGAGGCTACAAATGAAGCAGCCTCTTTGGAAGTTTCATAGTAGGCAAAATCTTCCAACTTGGTGAAGTCACGATCAGTAGCAACGAGCGATTTTTGGAAAATATGACCCATATTGGTGCCCGCATAAGGCCCGGTTTCCAGAGAGGTATCAAAATCATCCTCTTTCACAACGCTGTAAACAATGCGTCCCGCGTGGGCTTCCACTAACAAAATGTCATAAAAACCATAGGTTTCCTTGTACGCCTTGAACATGGCGTGATACTGTGCGTGTGCGGTACTGTATGCACTGCCATCATCCGCATTGACTAGATATGGCTTGCCCAGATATAGAGAACGAGAGTGCTTCTTCATAGCCCCGTTCTCATCCGTACCTAGTTTCTTCATTTCGGCATGGATTGCGTCATCAAAGGCGCGTATAGCAGCAACAGTGGACGGATTTTTAGAAAGGAGTTTCACATCGTCTAGGCATTCCTTGAAGTATTTTTCGATCCGCTTGGCCTTAATGTCGCGCACAGCAACCAGTTTATTGATCACTTCGGCCTTTAACGCATTTTTAGCCTGAGTGTAAGTCAGCAGCCCCACTGTGATAAGTGGAATGAGTGAGACGGCTAGGAACAGTAACACGAGTTTTCCCCGCAATGAACGGAAAAAACGAATAGGTGTCACAGAATCAAGCGGAGAAGAAGTGTGTGTGTTCATCATTGTTATTATCTCACTTTTCTACTATAGTTTTTCAGAAAAATAATTTCCAAAATATGGCAAACACATAGCTCAAAGCCCGGCTACAACCCACGTTCCAACAACCCCGTAGGGGCTTTCAGGCAAACTTTTTTCTAGAAAAACTTTTGCCTGAAAAGGTGAAACCTGGGGTTGGTGAAATTATTTATCTGAACATCTATCTATATATTAACAGGAGTACAAGGCGAACCTTGCACAGTTAAAACTTCATTGTTTGGTCTTCATCATGCGGTATCGAAGACTTGGCAATAAGTTGAGGAATCTGCAAAAATAATTGTTCTTGGTTATAGGATTCTTTACTAAAAATGCTTTCAACATCATAGTTATTTAAACGCGCATGTTCTTCAGGACTGAGTTCTCTGGCAGTCAGGACAACAACAGGAATAGAACGCCATTTTTCGTTTTCCTGCAAATGGTTCAGAAATTCAAACCCATCCATGACTGGCATTAGCAAATCTAATAAAATAAAAGCCGGTTTTTTATCGTCAAGGTGATCGAGGGCGACTTGTCCATTTTCAGCTTGGAAGGTTCGCCAACCTTCTAATTCGATAATGTGTACGATCACTTCGCGGAAAAATTCTTCATCTTCAACAACCATGACTAAACCGGTTGAACTATCACCAACATGGTATTTTTTTAAAATAGTCACTAATTGCTCACGTTTCACTGGCTTAGTCAGGTAATCCGAAGTGCCCATGGCATACCCTTTACATTCATTATCTTCCATTAAAATCATTATCACGGGTATGTGTGCTAAAAGCGAGTCACTTTTGAGCATAGATAGTATTCGCCAGCCATCCATTTATGGCATCTGGACATCAAGAAGAATCGCGTTGGGACGGAGTTTATTAGCCAGTTTAAGGCCTTCAAGCCCCTCTGTGGCACAAGCGACCGCATAACCCAGTTTGGTCAGATCATTTTTGATCGTATTACGCACTGAGGTATCGTCCTCTATGATCAAAACAATCCCATCACCC
>QNER01000065.1 GCA_003646175.1 Candidatus Parabeggiatoa sp. nov. 1 | reverse complement strand
GCTGACAATGGTATCAAAACAAGCCGTATTATTAGCTGAAACCCGAAAACGGTTATTTGGTCAGGCGAATATTGATGCGGCATGGATAAACGGGTTGTCAAATAACGATTACTGGGCCGATGTACTAGAATCCTTTGCTTCCCGATTTGGACGTATGCAGGATAACTTGGGCGATAAATTATTGCCGAAGCTTGCCTTGCTAGAAGGTGAAAGGCCGGGTAACGCCATTGACAATTATAATAAAGCAGAGCAACGGGGATTAATACGTTCTGCGGATGGCTGGATGAATATGCGCTCATTGCGTAATAAATTAGTACATGAATATCTTGATGATGTGGATGAGTTTGTTGACTCGCTGCATTTGGCTAAGACGTTAACGGATGATTTATTAGAAGCTTATAAGAATATTCGGCACTATGCTGAACACCATTTGCAGATTGCGCCTGATAAATTGCCACCTCTATGAAGTATAATGGGTGTGTGCCACTGGTTTAATTTGGTGTTAAACCATAGCATCATTCCAGAAACGTGTCTTGTTGTTTCGGGGATGAAATACGAATTCCCGAAACATCAAATTGTAATATTTAGATTTGTTTATGATAACATAGACAAAGGTAAATGAAGTGGAACGACAATTCGATTTGTCCAGTTCGCCATTTTTTTGCTATCAATTTCTTTTATATCACACAGCTTGGCTAGTTGATTGTGTTGTGAGTCGAGAGCAGTGATAATGGTTTCACGATTCAACTGATGATCCTTTAGCAGAATCTGATATCACAAAATTCTATGTTTTGGGACGCCATCCTAACAACGTAGGATAGGTAGAGCTTCGCTACACCCATCATAACTTCTAACCAAAAAAACCAAAGCACTCTAAATTGTATCAGAGAACAATTATTATGGATAATATTAAATTTTTCAGAATATTATGGAGATTTAACGCCATTATTATTGCGATGGCAAGCCTCGCTTTAATAGTAGTCTCAATAACAATACTCTATGAGAGCAAAACCAGAATGTATTCACAATCCTCTAGTGTATACTTTCATGACAGTGAACAGACTGACGAAATAGAAGAAGAATGGTTTTTTGGCAAAATGACAGGATTTCACCAGATAAATAATACATTTGCGATTCCTCTGGAATTTACGCAAAAGTTTTCACAAAAGACAACAGCATCAATTCGCAATTATCTGTTTGTTGATGGACACACACAGTCTTCAACATGGCTTTTTCCCCATAATAATTTTGTGCTGTCAACCCCTAACTATGTACTTAGAAATGGTGTGGACGAATATCCTTCTTATTCTTCTTCTAATAAAATAATCGCTTGGTATTTTATTGTTTATAAAGCTGATACAAATAAGGATAAGGCACTAAAGACTAACGACGAAGCATCAATTGCTTTGGTAAAGCCGGATGGAACCGGATATACGGAACTTGAGAAGAATGTGGGAAATATTATAAAAGCTGATGTTATTAATGATGGTTCGCATTTAGTCCTGTTTTTCTACAAAGGGAAAGAGTTCTATGTTTCAAAATACTCTTTGGATGAATTTAAAAAAATTTCAGAGCAACGCATAGAGACTATCGGAAAAAAAAGCGATCTGTACGATTAAAAAAAACATGTTACCTTGACAATATCATCTTATCATTCGTTTCAGGCGAACCTTGTACGATAAGGCGGTGTCGTTTTTCATTCGTCTCGATGCGAACCTGGTACGAAAAGCGGCAAGAGTCTCATTCTTTTCAGACGAACCTTGTACGAAAAATGGCGTGGTGTAAATTTCACCCGTTTCCCCAAATTTTTTCTCCCGCAAACCCTAATTTTGTGCTGGACGGGGCTCCGAACCCCGTCCAAAACGTTTTCTCCCGCAAACCCTAATTCCCCACAATACGCCGTGTATTCCAAACTCGTTGGTATTCTTGCGAGACGCTGATGTTTGGCGCAGGCTCCTGCGGTGGGTAGTTTTTCATGCCATGATAAGGGAGCGGCTTAACCGTATCCGGAAAGGCCGTATATAGGTCCATGTCTTTGCAATAGCCATCGGTGTGCAGGACGATTGTGCGTGTCCAGCCCGCGGGAAGTTCGGGAAGTTTTGAAGCATCAAATTCCAACGCGATCTCTTCGCCCCGCGCCATGATCACAAATTGATCATCAACCTTTTCCAACAGCTCACGCACATCTCCAAAACGGGTAAAGTCCCCAGTCATGTTCTTAAAGGGAACGCCCTGATCAAGGCGTTGATAATCATAGATGGTTGGATCCGCACCATCCGGCGAAAACTCGCGGGGGTAACCTAGAGAACGGAGTTTAGCAACAGTGGGCTGTAGTGTATTCACCCGCAATTCTGAACTCAACACGTTTTCTCCGACAAAGATTTGATCCCAGAAAACTTCCATATTGGTGCGGATCCGCATACGCCCTTCTTGCCTGATTGGCAGCGAAGAAATGTCAAGGGTCATCATGCGGGGAAGTCCCGCCGGGAAACCCGCCTCCGGCATGGCGACGCGCCAACCGCCTTTGCCATCCGGCACTTCAATCCACGGGGAACGCATCGTGATCCCGGCCTGATGCGCGGCATAGTTGACGTGGGAATAAGTGTATTCCACCCATCCATATAAATAGAGTACCAAGGAGGCATCGGCATCTAGGTTTTGGAGTTGCTCGCCAAAGTCGAGTTCGATCCAGTGATCATCGGCATAACCGACAAACCGGACATCTTTGGGCGGTTCCACATACCGTCGATCAATTTCCCGGATTTGGTCAAGAACATTTTCGCCGCGATGGTTCTGCGCGGCTTGTGGGAAAATTTTCTCGGCGACGGCAAAAGGCTTACCGGTCGGGAACGGCGGTGTCCCGGTAAAGCGTTCATCGGGGTAGATTTCCCAATCATCAGGGTGATCGTAGGCAACGAGGTGCAACTGATCAAAATAAGTCACCTCTTCCAATGGTTCGGTCACTCGGAGGATATAGCGTCCCGCACGCGGCGCGACGAGTTCCGGGGGAATACGGATATCTTCTGTGGGATCCGGTGGGGCATATTCGCCCGGCGCGATAAAGAATCCAACACCACCGACACCAAGAATGCCACCGAATGAGCCAGTCACTATAGCGTTCAATCATTACAGCGTTGCCGCATTACAGGCTTTCGCTCATTTTCTCAACAATTTCTTTACCAACGCATTCACATCAAGTGACAGGCCAAACATCCCCGGATTGACTTTCACCACTTCATCAATATGATCGAACAAATCCTGTTCAATGTCTTGTGCTTCTAAAATACTCAGGATTTTTTGCAACATTTGCATTGTCTCTGTTTCAGAGGGTGGTGCCACTAAACCCAGTAAATCCATGATTTTATACGATTTTTCGGGTTTTTCCGGCGGTAAATACTCGCGGTGTCCGTTTTGGGCGAGTTTCAGCAAGTAATCGTGATTGACAGTGAGTTGTGGTTCATCGGGCAAGCCGATTTTTTCGGTGACGTTGAGATGGCTAAAACTACGATGAATGTCTTTGAGTATGAACAGCAAGATGGCGAGGTATTCGCGCTTTTGCGAGCCGGTGATTTGCAACACTAAACGGTTGGAATCGATTTCCACCAACGCGATGGTATCACAGGCGCATTCACGGAGGAGTACGCCATTGCGCCAGTAAGTGTTATCCAAAATATCACGGTGCATTCTGACGATGAAGCGGGTAAAAATGGATTTGGGTAAAAACTCGTATTCGAGTATGAAATGCAACGCGTGTTCATCGTCAAATTCAAAATCGGGTTCTTGAGTCGGAAATAAGTCTGGCAATAGGTATTCGTTGTCATTGAGGGCGTAGCACAGTTCAAATTTTTTCATTAATTCAATGATATAGTCGTGTTTACGCACCGGATAAGTGGCGTTGTCCAACAGGCTTGTCAAATGTTCACGGTGTAGTTTGCCGGTGCCCGCGAGTTGCGGGGCATTGATGATGGTGTAAACGGCTTCGGTTAGCCATTGTGGATTGATAACATTGGTTTCGCGCAGCCAACGATCTTGAAAGTGATTGACTAAGCCTAAGTCGTGCAGGAAATTGATTAGGGTGTTTTGTTCGCTTTCTTTCGTAATGCCATTGGCTTGGCAAATATCCACATAGTGTTCGTAGCTGGTGAAATTGGTTTTTTCAGCTTGTTCGGTAATCGCCGTTTTGACTTTGAACCATTTTGCTGGAAATACGGTATTGAGTAATTCAATGTCAGGCAACGTGTTTTGAATCAGGCGCTGGAGTTCGCTCATGCCTTGTTGCGTCGCGCAGGAAATACGGCTTATGTGTTTGAGGTTGGGATAACGCTTTTTGAGTTGACGTTGTTGTGGCAAATCAAAATGCGGGTTTTCGTCTATTTTGTTAATGACGATAATCACTGGGGCGTTTTTGCCAAAGGTTTGAATGTGTTTGAGCCAATAATCGACTTGCGTTTCACGCCGACTGTCGAGTACGAGCAGGTATAAACTGCGTTTGGACAGAAAAAATTGATGGGTGGCGTGCATGATTTGTTGTCCGCCAAAGTCCCAGCAGTGGAGTTTGATCTCGTTGCCGTTGTGTTGCAAGGTTAACGTGTTGATGTTAATGCAGTGTGTTTGGGATTCTTGTGGGTTAAAGTTCAGTCCAAGTAGGCGTTTCATCAAGGAAGTTTTGCCAGAGCCACCGTCGCCAATCAGGATGAGTTTGGATTCGTTTAATGGTTTTTCAGCACTTTTTAAAGCTTTGTAATAGTTAGCAATGGCTTCTTTTCCTTGTGCAATAATTTCATAAGGTGGTAGCCTAACATCACGATCTACATAAACACCTCCATACACGAATTTAAATTCATCTTCAATTAAGTCATCTAAGTCTGCTCGGCTTTCATAATATTCACCATAAGACACAAAACCAATAATACCGTGGCCGCATTCATCTCCGTCCCATACTGTTTCTATTTCCATTTCTGCCAAAAATTTCCTTCCATCATCAGTATGTTCATTAACATATTCACTAATTTCAAAATCATCATATATTTCCAAATTCAAGTGAATAATTTCTTCAGGCAATTCTTCTAACTTATTACGTTCTAAATCTAGTAGTTTCAATTTTGAAAGTTGCCCAATTTCTTTTGGCAATTGAGTTAATTTATTCCATTTTAAAAATAATCTTTCCAATTTGGAAAGTTGTCCAATTTCTTTTGGCAATTGGGTTAATTTATTCCATTCTAAAATTAATTCTTCCAAATTATCTAATTGCCCAATTTCTCTAGGTAATTGGGTTAATTTATTATGTTGGAAACGTAATACTTTCAAATTACGTAATTGTCCGATTTCTTTAGGTAAATAACTTAGTTGACAGTAAGTTAAGTCCAAATGAATTACTTGTTGTTGATTATTTAGTTGGTAGCCACTCCAATAAACTTCATCCCAATTTGTTAACGTTAACTTTTTGCCTATTGTTTGTTCTAATTGTTTGATAATGTCTAAATCTGTGGACATGTATTTTTCCGGTTTTAATTAACCCTGATGTTACGCGCTTTGATTCTACTACTTTTGAACAGGATTAAACGGATTAAAAGATTAGCAGAATAGCAGTCCGCGCTTCAGAGGCTTCAGCATTTCTGGCAAACCAACTCATTGCAGCGTAACAAAAGATTGCCGAGCTAAAAAATCGCGTCATCTGGATTAATTCCGCGTTGATTGTTTTCGCCCCGTAATAGTCCAACATAATCGCGGGAGCGAACATAGAACCAATCCCAAATAAAAGCGCGACGATGGCATTAATTTCATAAAAATATCTCCCTTTTTGGATTTTGGATTTGAAGAGCTTAACTTGATTAAGTACTGAAGTTGGAGTAAACAGGTATGATCTTTTTGAAATTTCTTGATAAATCAATCAAGTTATTGGATTTTAAAAATACCTGATAATACATGCTTCAATACTTAACTCGCTTATTTAGGGCCTTGCAGAAAAATAAAATACCCACAAATTTAGAGTTCAATTAGTTAACTCATGTTACGCACAACGCTTCAAAATGAGGCCAGGGCAACCATAAAGGATTGCCCCTACAATTAGTCATATATTGTAGAGCAATCCCTCGCGGTTGCCCCTTTCATTTAACGGCCATGACTAATCTTAAATCGCGAATAGCAAACAACGGCCTTCGCATTTCATTTAAAAACTCTATGATACACAACACTTCAAAATGAGTCGGCCCAGGGGCAACCATAAATAATTGCCGTACATTAAGTATGGTATTATAGGGCAATTCCCCGCGCCCCTTTGTGGTTGCCCCTTTGCGGTTGCCCTTTCGCCAAACATCATCGTGGTATGGAACTTTCCGCTTTATTGCACAAGCTGTGGCTTCGTCGAAGCAATGTGCGTAACATCAATTAGTTAAGTAAAATGAGTGGGTATATTATTTTCACGCTAGGCGTATGTCGGACTTAACAGCTAACCTATTGTTTATACTGCAATTTAAATGATACACGAAATTACTTCTATATCAATAACTTAACACGCCCGACAGACTCCTAGGCCCTTATTATGGGCTGGAAATTTTATTTATCCGCCCTTCAGTCAAAATATTCCGCGTTACCGGGGAATGATTTTGAAATTCTTCAGCTAACAAAGCGACTAACAGTTGGCCAGTATTCTCGCAGTAACCACCAGCGCGATTGCAAGCTTCTTCGAGCATGGTAAAGTTGTTACCACCACCGGCTAAGTAATCATGGGTAGCCACACGATACGTCTTAGCCAGATCAATGGCTTCAGCGTTTATCGTCACACGGGTTACGATCCCACTGTCAAGTAGTGCATCTGCACACGGTGTCGTATCGCAATAGCTGACTTGCATACCCGCCACACTCAGAAACGCGCCGGTTACGCTACCACCTGCTTGACTAAAACCATTGTCTAACGCCGCGACTAATTCACGTCCGGTGACATCTAAAAGAGTCAGCGTATTACCAAAGGGCAATACCATCAACAATTCACTATGAGTGACCTCGCCTTCACCAATGCTATTACTCAGTGACCCCGCATTGATAAAAGAGGCCGCCACCGTATTATCGCTTGCTTGGGCACCGGCTAACATCACGTCAGCAACGAGATTACCTAATGGGCTTTCTTGGGAACGCACAAAGTTTTCGCTGCCATCAAAAAACATCCCGGCTTGACCGACTACCTCAAAATTGTCAGCCATAAAAGTATTTTCAATGACCATTTGACCGCTTTTAACGCACCAAACGTCAATCGGTGCTGAAACATCGCCTTTCTCATCTAAGTCAACGTTAGTATACGCACCATTGTAGTTAATCGGCTTACCCGCTTGCAACAATTCGCGTGCGCGTTTTAATTCCTCAATCTGAGGAGCCACCTGATCACCTGGTGGCCCGGCTACCTCACGCAAATGATTGCGAATAGTGATTGGTGTCATAGTTTCACCATTGGCTTGGGCTGCATAAGCCGCTAGCGTCGCAACCACAACGGCATCATAAGCGTTACCGGCAATCTGACTGGATGGTGTCCCGTATTCCGCTTGGTGACGGGCATTGAATTTGTCCAACGAATCTGCGAAAACCACAGCCGGTGCCGTACCACATACGCCTTCAAGCACGCTCCCCATAGCGTTAATAACCGTTTCAGCCTGCTGTGCCATGACAAAGAGAAACTTCTCAAAAAAATTACCGGCCATCGCTTCTTGGATAAAAACCAGAATGTGTTGTGGAAAACTGATAACAACCAACGCTTCCGCACCGTCTACAGCTGCTTGGGTTAACTCATCAACATAACTGGTTTGAACCTCCGTGCTGTGCGCAACAGCGGCAACCACTTGTCCCCCCCAATTCTCAAAATTGTCGGTAAAAACTTGGGAAGTGCCTTGGCCTAATGCATCATCAACGTAAAGTATCGCTAATTTCCGGTAGCCTTTATCAATGGCGGTTTTCGCCAAAACAATCCCTTGTGCGCTACCCGTCATATTAGTACGGAACAACAAATCCTGACCTTCATCAGCGGGTAGAACACTGACACCAGGTGAAACGGCCGCGTAGGAAATTTGCAGGACTTGACTGGGAATCGTGACTTGTTCAGCCACCGGGATAGTTTCACGGTCTGATGCTGTGAGAATGACTTGCGCGTTGTTTCCCGAAACCAACTGACTGGCTGCGGTTACGCTGTCGGTAGAATTCGAGCCACTGTCGACAGAAGTCATATCAACCTGAAAACCGGCTTCAGTCAAATCTTTGACAGCCAGTTCCGCCCCCTTCTGCGAGGGTTCTCCAAATTCAGCAAGTACCCCAGTTAACGGAAAAATGCCCCCAATTTGTAGTTCGGTTTCTGGTGTGGTTGCCTCGCTACTCATCTCATCACAGCCGGGCATTCCCAAAATGAGAATGGCTGTTGGGATAATAAGAGAAAATCTCTTGCTTGTAAAAGGTTGTTTCATTACATTAAATACTCCGGGTTAGTTAGTAGTTAGTTAGTAGGGTGGGCAAGGTATTTTTCTTGCCCACCTTAAGCAACCCCTTTGGGGTTGATATTTTTAAAAGTGAATAGCCCCAGGTGCCAACCTGGAGTTTTGATCGATGCTCTAATATAAGTATAATTAATGATGACTTACTTGCTCGTGATTTATTACCTATTACCCATTACCCATTGTTAAGATAATGATTTTGAATGCGTTGCTGCCATATCTCATAAGCGGGTTCTGGGCTTTCATAAGGTAAATCAATCAGCGCATCATCAGTGACATGCGCCGCTGCCGCAGCATCGGTGGCACAAAATACTTGACAAGCCAGTGCCGTATAAGGGGTTAGGTTGCCGGCACGTTCACGCGCCTTGGCTGCAAATGCAGTGCCCTGTGCTAATTGGAGTCGAAAATGGCTACCAAGTTCTGCCAAACGTTTCAGTGCAGCTTCGTCTACACCCCCAGCATAAGTTGCGGCAAGCCCAATGCCACTCCATAAGTCAGCCTGCCTTTCTGCTGGAAAATCGTTAATGGTCTGTGCAATAGCCTCAACATCAGCACCCTTGACAAACCATAAACTGCGTCCCAAACCTTGATCAAAAACGCGCCGTGCATAGAAAGACAAGCGACGGGGTATGCTACCATGCGTGACGGTTTTTTGCCAGTGAAAATAACCTTCATGGAAACCATAACCATCCACCGCCAGCCAACCCAATAACGGATCGAGGGGGATAAGTGCTTTATTCACATTGCGGTGCAATCGTGCCCACGCCCAGCCGGCACCGACGTAAACCATATAAATATGATGTGCCCCGGCACCTTGGACAAATTGTTTAAAACGATTTCGATGCCGAAGCGACAGAAAATCAAGCAGTGTTAATGCCATTGCTGCCCCTTCATACGCAAAACCCTGTAACTCATTTGATATAGTGCTGTCAAGTTGTTTGCTCAACGATTCTGGGTTATCATCCAATAAAGCGGCATGATAACCATAAACAAAAGTCTCTCCGATATTTTCCAAACGTTCACGAACTTCAGGTGACACTGCATGAAAACCGCGTTTAGAAAACTTGGTTTCACTGGGGGAAATGCCGAAAATAAGTTTACGAAAAGAGTAGGGAATCATAATTTTCCGATTAACTGGGTTGTTGAAAAGAAACAAGGGGGACAGGAAAAATAGTTATTCCCTAATGGCGTGCACGATAGAAACTCAGTTCCAGAGGGCGTTGCCCCTGGAACTGCCAAACTAAAGTTTGGACTCCTTTATTTAAATTTATTAAAGCCAGTGTAGCTACCTGGAACTTTTTTTGGAATACTATATCACTTTTAATTAACACCCTTTTGTTAATAGCAACTTATAACTGACTGAAACTTTTAATGATACCAATTGTTAATAGCGACTGATAACTGATTGAAATATAAAGTAATCACATTGCAACCATTCGCTATTCGCGCATACCTTATTTAGTAACAAGTTGATTTATATGTAATCTTACTAAAAATTTGGGAATTCATTTTCGCTGTGAAAGCAGAATAATCCACGAAATCGCCGAACGCCGCAAAAACTGCGATAGGAAAATAATGATGACTTTTATCTTAGAACCCCATAATATGCCCTTTACTATCTCCTTATTTATTATGTTCGGCATCGCCTTGCTGGAAGGCATCACCACCGTGTTGGGATTTGGCTTGTCCAGTTTATTCGGTCACTTTTTGCCTGATGTTGATGTTCACGTCAATCCCGATGTTGATCCGGGTGACGTTGGCTCCGAATCCTCTTTGGGTAAATTGCTTAGCTGGCTTAATGTGGGCCGTGTGCCTATTATGGTCTTGTTGGTCATTTTTTTGACAGTGTTCAGCCTTGGCGGTTATGCACTACAAGCGATTGCTCAGGGCATTTTGGGCAATATGCTCCCCGCCCTGCCGGTGGCAGTGGTCGCATTGTTTTTGTCGTTACCCATGGTACGGGATTTGGGACGGGGCGTTGGTAAACTTATGCCAACCGACGAAACCGAGGTTATTTCTGAGGATACTTTTATTGGACGAGTCGCCACCATTACTTTAGGCACCGCCAAAAAAGGACGGCCCGCCCGTGCCAAGTTTAAAGATAATTATGGCACCACCCATTTAATTATGGTTGAGCCTGAAAAAGAAGATGAAGAACTTTCTGAGGGAAATGTTGTATTATTAGTAGAACGTGTTGGGGGAAAATTCCTCGCAGTACGCAATACCAATCCACTGTTGGAAAAGTAAGGAAAAGGGGAAAGGGGAAAGGTAAAAAAACCTAGTGCAGTAAAGCGGAAATTCCGATACCACCTCTTAGCCCCAACGGGGCGGATTATCTACGCCCGTGGCAACGCCCCTGGACTTGTTATTTTTGTTACCTCATTTCCAGGTAGTTACACTGGCTATATTAATATCGCACCAAAGGGGCTTTAAAACCTAGCACCGAAGGTGCGTGCAACGCCCCTGGCTGAACGGGGTTTGCAACCCCGTCCGCAGCGTATCGTGCGTGCCATTAGTACTAACCCCACGTCCTTATTCTCAATTCTCAATTCACAAATGCAAAGGAGTAAACCATGTTAGATATGTTAGATATTTTTATTATCCCCGCCCTTGCCGTTATCATCGCGCTTGTTACTATCGGATTAATTTTTGCCAAGCTTTACCGGCGCTCCACTAAAGAAGTGTCTTTTGTCCGCACCGGTTTGGGTGGGCAAAAAGTCATTATGAATGGAGGTGCCTTGGTATTACCCGTTGTACATGAAACGATTCGGGTGAATATGAATACCAATCGCCTACGAGTGGAACGGGCTAAAGAACAAGCCCTGATTACTAGGGATCGTATGCGTGTGGATGTCACAGCTGAATTTTATGTGCGAGTGTCGCCCAATGAAGAAGCCATTGCCACCGCTGCCCAGACACTGGGCAAACGTACCATGGATGTCAATAAAATCTTGGAGTTGATCGAAGGCAAATTTGTTGATGCGTTGCGTGCCGTCGCTGCCAAGATGGCAATGGAAGAACTCCATGAACAGCGCGTGAATTTTGTCCAAGAAGTGCAGGGGGCTGTTGTCGAAGATTTGCACCAAAACGGCCTTGAATTGGAAACGGTATCTCTCACCGGTTTGGATCAAACCGATAAAGAGTATTTTAATCCACAAAATGTTTTTGACGCGGAAGGGTTAACCAAGCTGACTCAATCCATTGAGGAACGCAAAAAACGGCGAAATGATATCGAGCAGGATACGCTGGTGTCCATACAGACCAAAAACCTGGAAGCCGAGCGCAAAAAGTTGGAATTGAATCGAGATACCGAACAAGCCACGTTGAATCAGCAGCGTGAAGTTGAGAATTATCGCGCTGAACAAGCGGCTGAAATCGCCAAACAAAAGGCTGAACAAGAACGTGCCGCTCAAGAGGCCAATATCGCAGCCCAGCAACAAGTAGAACAGGCTGAAATCCAAAAGAAACAAGCCATTGCTGAAAAAGATATCGGGCAACGCAAAGCCGTGGAAGCCGCTGAAATTGAACGTAAAAAGTCCATTGAATTGGCTGAGCAAGAAAGAGCGATTGAGATCGCCAATAAATCCAAAGAAGAATCTCTCGCCAAAGCAGAAGCAGATATGGCCCGTGCCGACGCGGCCACGGCTGAACAATCGGTGATCACCTCCCGCGAAGTTGCCCAAGCGGAACGTCAAAAACAAATTGAACTCATTGAAGCCAGCAAAGAGGCCGAACGAGAGGCCATCGTTGCCACGGCCGGGGCGGCGGCTGAAAAGCAAGCCGCTGATGATCATGCTGAGGCGATTCGTTTACGCGCCCAAGGCGATGCCGATGCCGAAAAAATAGCAGCTCAAGGTGAAGCCGAAGCGATTAAAGTTCGGGCTGAAGCTGACGAACAACGTTATAAGGTGGAAGCCGAAGGTCAGCGTCAAATTAACGAGGCCGCCAATACACTTTCCGAGGCCCAAATTGAAATGCAGGTTAAACTCAAAACCCTTGAGCAATTACCTACCATCATTGAACAAAGTGTCAAACCGATGGAAAAAATCGAGGGCATTAAGATTTACCAAGTTGAAGGCCTCAGTGGTGGTAATAGTCATGGCGAAGCTGCCAATAGCGGCAACCTAGCCGATCAAGTCACCAATGCCGCGTTGCGTTACCGTATGCAGGCCCCGCTGTTGGATAACATATTGAAAGAACTAGGTTTTAATACCGAACAGGGCATCAATGGGATGACGGCTGGGATAACTGCCGAAGTGATGCCCAAAGTGACACAAGTTGCACATAGCGAAGATATGCCAGTCCCTAAAGTCACGCCTGTTGCTGAGAAAGAAGCAACACCGGCCGCAGATGCCTAAATAATTTTTCAGCCGCCTGCGATGTTTCGGGTATTTTGCCGAAATCGAAAGGATTGCCCCGACTAAGCACTGCGTAGGGGCAATCCCCCGCGCAAGCCCTTTACCTGTTTATTTGTGCTTCGGTACTTAAGGGCGTTTCAAATTGACAGGTAGCAACATTTAGAAATTCTTGCACCACTTGAAAACTGACATCGCTACCAATTCACGCGGCGTGAATCAAAGGTGTCAATCACAATATTGCTATCATAAAGCAATAATTGGTTTGCTGAACGAACCCCGCTCACCTCATTATTCTCCAAACCAACAACTGACCTAAAATATTTCTTTTAGAAACCTATTCAAGAATGGGACGGGAATAAAAAAAGCCCCAAGGTTGTGAAGCCTTGGGGCTTTTTTATAAGTTGTGATGGGTGCAGCATAGAGCTGGGGTGGTGAAAATGAGGTTCCATTTGGTATTAAAACTTGAGCCAATTTTTATTCCATAAGTTTAAAGGTATCAAAAACAATAAGTTACTGATATGCTTTTTATTCTTAATGAGTCATTCACCATTTTCACCACCCCAGCATAGCTCTACCCATTCTACGCTGGCTTTTTCCCAGTCGAAATAACACCGCTGCCAAATTCTTTAACTTTGACTTTAGTTCTTCATTGGTGATTTACGCTGCAGCAAACTCGGTATAAGGACGCACCTCTGGCGGTTTGAAACCTAAGACAATGTGTTCTTTCCCAATCCCGGCATCGATCAAATCGGTGGCAACACCTTCTTCGGTATCGTCATTTTGAACCCAGATTTTGTCGTTGATGATTTCAAGATGGATTGGGGCATTGTGAATATATTTATCATCATACCAACCTATATCAAGCAACATGTAACTGTGTTGTGATTCATCAAACAAGGTTTTAACACTCACACCGCCTTGCGTGTAATATTCTGCATAATCGCGCAAAATTTGTTGAATAATTTGTGGATAATCTAATTGGGTAACCATTGAACAATAACCTCCTTTGCCTCATCAAAAACCATGAGTTGAATAATGTTGTTTTTTAACAGAATACCACCTAATGGAATTTGAAAAACATTTTTAAAGGTTGATTGGGTAACCGCCAAATATAACTCTCGGTTTATATTCGCTTCATTCAGTCCTTGACGATACAAAATATACTGCCCAAGTGCATTTTCCAAATCATTGACTTGAGAACGTCCAATAAAACTTTTGACTTCAACAATAATTTGTCGTAACTTTTTCTCAGCACTTATCACACGTTCTGCACCCAAATCAGCAAAAAGAACCTTTTTTCCTAATTTAAAACTGAATTGATCATGCGTGATTGTCCAACCATCTTTGGTTAAAGCGTGTTTCACGGTATCATGGTAAATGTCTTTTCTTGGCATTATTTTGGTTATCAGTTGTTTAGTCGTGTTTTGCCATTTCAAACTGGTTAGCTCAGAAAGTGTCTCAGCATCTTCACCCATCACTTGCATAACCCTACTTGCATCAGCAAAATGCAATCTGGTAGTTAGCCCACCAAAACTACAATTCTGGATGGTGGGCAAGTGGGTGATATAGCTTTTCAGAAAAATAACGTAACGAAACGGATGCTATCCCGCTCGATGGGATAGTATCCGTTAACTTTGAGTGAAATTAATTATTTGAACATCTATAGCAGCAAAAACAGGTATGGTAGCGTATCGCCAATTTGCCCACCCGGCTTGGTAGGAAAAATGAATCAAAAAATTAGGCGAAACACATAGGTAGATTATTCTAACATAAAAACAGCTTCTTCAAATCAACACAATACCAAAATCCTCTTCTTGTGGAAATAAGGCGTTCGGAGGTTCAAAGTTTACCCTGAAGTTAATCTTACCCCGAAGTTAATCGCTTTGATTGAGAAAATCATTGCCCAATACCTTTTTTAAAGGGCATACCTATTCAAATCAATAATTGGTTTGCTGAACGAACCCCGCTCACCTCATTATTCTCCAAACCAACGACTTACCTAAAATCTGCCGGTTAGGAAACCTATTCAAGAATGGGACGGGCATAAAAAAAGCCCCAAGGTTGTGAAGCCTTGGGGCTTTTTTCTAAGTTGTGATGGGTTCAGCATAGCTCTACCCATCCTACGCGGGCTTAAACTTACTCAATCACCTCATAATCAACGACTCTAAACAGCAATTGACTGTAGTCTGTCATTTCCATATCAACTGATAAGGGCATTATCGCGTCATCATCCGCAAGAGGCGAATAATGCAGGAGCGGAATATGCATTTTGAAATCATAAGAGAGGGTGGCAGGTTCGCTTGCGATACCCGCTGCTTCAAAACCTTCTTGATAGGCGGCATTAATTTCTTCAGGTGTACATCCGCCCACACTTTTACATCCATCCGAGCCTTCGTAGAGCGATTGGATTTCGCAATCGGACAGGAGACGGTGGTAAATACGCACTTCGTCTATTAAACCATTATGTGTGTTAAGTACTGAAGCACAAATTTTCAGGTATTTTGTACCCACCAAAGTCTTTTTCTTGCCCACCATCTTGCTACCATCTCGGTGGGCAACAAAAAGACGTTACTCGGTGGGCAAAAATTCATAAT
>QNER01000064.1 GCA_003646175.1 Candidatus Parabeggiatoa sp. nov. 1 | reverse complement strand
TCCCTTTCAATCCATAAGCGTTTTTAATCATGTTAATCTTTTCTGGTTCTAACGTTTTCTGTTGATAACAAATCAAATGTAGCCACCCAAGTCTTTTTTTTGCCCACCATTAATTTGAAAGGGTGCTTTATTAAAGCCCAGGGCAACGCCCTTTTCACTGGTGGTGGTGTCCGTAAGGTGTCGGTTTTTTATCATAAACACTTCCCTTTCAATCCATAAGCATTTTTAATCCTGTTAATCTGTTAGTAATTATTTATTTAGCCCTGAAAGGGCGCTTTATTAAAGCCCAGGGCCGCGCCCTGGGAACTAAGCCTTTATTAAAGCCCAGGGCAACGCCCTTTTCACTGGTGGTGGTGTCCAGAAGGTGGAGGTTTTTTATCATAAACACTTCCCTTTCAATCCATAAGCGTTTTTAATCAGGTTTTTTGCCCACCTTAAGCTGGTGGGCAAAAAAAAGACTTGGGTGGCTACGTTTTCATTTATGTCTAACGATGAAGGCAACGCCCTTTTCACTGGTGGCGGTGTCCGTAAGGCCGTTTAATCCTGTTCAAAGCCTTGATATACCTAAAAAAGTTTAGCCAACCCCCAAATCCGTGACAATCATAAACTATTCGCTGAGTTCTGGGATTCGCTGTACTTGTGGGTGATGGAGTCCAAACGCAAGGAAGGCGCAGCGATCCAAACTAAAGTTGGCCGACTCCTAAAAATCACCCGCATTTCAGGACTACCAAAATGTCGTTTCCACGCGCCTTTGTGCTCACGCATTTGGGAAGTGCCAACATCGCTGGAAAAAGTTAACGCTGTGAGAAAAATCCGAAAAATCCGGAAAGAAGTTGTACTCAATACTAACAAACGCCGACGCGGCAAATGCCACCCAAAAAAAATCCCCCCCTATCCGAAAATAGGGGAGGATGATTGGTGAAAATGTAGGGGCAATCCCATAGGTGTTCTGGATTATTGTAAATGACTGATTTTTTAATTAAAATAAATGGTGATTGATGATTTTTTTTTGGCAACATTACATTAACTTGAACGGCAATAATTTTGAAATCTAATTATCCGTTCACCATTCTTAATGAGTCATTCACCATTCAAAATTGATGACAGATCTAAAAATAACTGCCCTTCTGCATCAACCTGAACCGCAAAACGCCCGGTGCAACCTTCATCAGGTGTAATAGCTTGGCCGTCCTCCAAGTTGATACGCCAATTGTGCATGGGACAAGTCACCGTCTTGCCAGACACAATACCTTGCGACAACGGGCCGCTAACGCAAAAACCGCTTCATCGGCGGTGCGAAACACAGCAATATTGCCTGGTTCAGTTTGTACGACACGCGCCCCCAAGCGAGGTATGTCATTGAGAAGTCCAATATTTATCCGGTTTGACATTAGGCAACTTCCGTCGTTTCCACAGAATGCGTTGACGCATTGATTTCTGTTAAGAAAGTAAATTCATGTTGATCAACACCTTCAGTCGCCCGTTCTGCCCACGGATCCTTTTGAACATATTGCTGTGAGTCCAAAAACCGCTGGTAAAGGACTTGGCGATTGTCCGCTTCTTCAACAATATTTTTTTGGACATGGGCTAATCCCACATGTTCTATCCAAGCAGCGGTGCGTTCCAGATAATGGGCATCCTCACGGTACAATTGCAAAAAAGCACCGACTTTACACAATAAATCAGTGACGCGGACTTTCATCCCACCGTTGCCGCCCACATGCAATTCCCAGCCCGATTCTACTGCGACAACACCAAAATCTTTAATCGTGGCTTCTGAACAATTACGGGGACAGCCGGAAACCGCCATTTTAAATTTATGCGGCGTCCATGAACCCCACGTCATTTTTTCCAGTTTAATACCCATCCCGGTGGAATCTTGAGTACCAAAACGACACCAGTCAGTCCCGACGCAAGTTTTCACAGTGCGTAAAGCTTTTCCATAAGCATGTCCCGAAACTAAACCGGCTTGATTAAGTTCGCTCCAAATAGCCGGCAAATCCGGTTTTTTCACGCCCAACAGATCAATCCGTTGCCCGCCGGTGAATTTCACGGTGGGCACCTTAAATTTTTCCGCCACCTCAGCAATCGTTCGCAGCTCATCGGGCGTAGTGATCCCCCCCCAAATACGCGGTACAACAGAGAAACTGCCATCTCTTTGAATATTGGCATGGACACGTTCATTGATAAACCGTGATTGATAATCATCTTTAAATTCACCCGGCCAGGCACACAACAAATAATAATTAAGTGCCGGCCGACAAACATGGCAACCATCCGGCTTTTTCCAGTTCATAAAGTGCATGACTGCGCCGATGCCAGTTAAATGCTGTTCCTTGATAACGCGCTGTATATCTTCATGGGTGTATTCGGTACATTTGCACAATGGCTTGGTTTTCGGCGAGCCAAAATAATCACTCCCCAACGTGAAAGCCAGAAGTTGCTCCACCACTGCTGTGCAAGAACCGCAAGAACTTGAAGCTTTCGTATGGGCGCGAACATCGTCCAAAGTAAACAGATTTTTCTTAACAATGGCATCAACTATCGTGCCTTTACAAACACCATTACAACCACAAATTTCAGCGTCATCGCTCATCATCGCAACCGGCTGAATCTCACTGTGCCCACTGTCGCCTAAATGCGCTTGCCCAAATAATAAGCGATCACGTTGAGCACTAATATCCACCCCATCGCGCATGAGTTGAAAATACCACGCGCCGTCCAGCGTATCGCCGTACAATACCGCCCCTTTAATGCGGTTATCCTCAATCACCAGGTTGGGATCTTGAAAAACCAGTTCTTCCGTATTTTCAGTGCAGTGAAAACTGCCGGCTGAGAATAAATCAATACCCGTGACTTTAAGTTTGGTAGAAGTGACAGAGCCTTCATAACGGGAATAACCCAGAGTGGCTAAATGATTGGCACACACCTTCGCTTGTTCAAACAACGGTGCTACTAAGCCATACAGTTTATGTCGGTGTTGTACACATTCACCCACCGCATAAATGCGTGTCATTAACAACAATTCCCCGCTCACAATATAGCCCGGCGAATACCCACTGCCATCACCACCAAATCCGCCGGCATTTCTTTACCATCCTTGAAACGTATCCCGGTAACGCCCGCCGTTTGGGCTTCCATTAGGAAAGTTAACCCACGCTTTTCTAATCGCTGGTTCATCAGGCTATCTAACAGATGCACAACGGTGACTTGCATTCCCGGTTTCAGCAAACCATTGGCAGCTTCCAAGCCCAACAAACCACCGCCTATCACAACCGCTTTTTGGCCTTGATGGGCCGCATCTAGCATGGTATGTACATCTTGTATATCACGGAAACTCACCACCCCCGACAAAGTATGGCCGGGCACCGGAATCATAAATGGGTTTGATCCAGTTGCGAGTAATAAACGGTCATAATTTAGGGTGATACCCTTATCACTGTGGACTTGCCGTTTGGCTCTGTCTATGAAGACAATCTTATGCCCTTTATGTAAAGTGATGCCACTATCTTGATACCATTGCTCATCATTAAGGATGATATCATCAACGGTTTTTTCACCAGCGAGGACCGGGGACACCTTTATTATTTTCTCTTTCCCTTGATATATAGACAGGAGTCCAAACTTTAGTTTGGGCCGTACAAACTAAAGTTTGGACTCCGCCAAAGCCTAGTTTTGTAGCCCACCACGGGTTTTTGTTGCCCACCATTCCCCTACCTATCCTAATTGGTATTTGGGATAATTATTTTTTTGGGACTCCCTTATCTGAAAAACGATAGACAGGAGCCCAATTATATAAATAAGTAAAAATATAATACCAACAGATTGATAATCAAAAGAACGACTGCAGTTCTTCGCCAAAAAGCGACTGGATTCCGTTCTCGTAATGGGAATGGATTCGGATGGGAAAGATCATATAAAAATTCTGAGAGAGAGTCATAACGCCGAGTGGGATTAGGATGAGTCACCTTTTTTAACGCACAATCCACCCACATCGGCAACGCTGGGTTGTAATGACAAGCCGAGATATAGTTCAGCCGGCGAACCTTTTCGAGCTTGGCTTCTCCATAAGGCAAGTGATTCGTTAACATTTCGTACGCAATCACCCCTAGAGAAAAAAGATCCGATCGGGTGCTACCCGTGTTACCAAGCAAATATTCTGGTGCGGTATAGTTTCTAGTACCCAATAGATTGATTCGTTCAAGGGGCGTTGTGATTTCTTCAAGGCCCGCAATCTTGGTCGAACCAAAATCAATGATTTTGATAGTACCATGTTGGTCTACCATAATATTTTCAGGTTTAAGATCTTGATGGAGCATTTCCATACGGTGAAATGCTCTCAGTCCCGAAGCGATTTGTTCAATGATAGCTCTCACCTCCGAAAGCGGTGGTTGAGGATTATCATGCATCCACTGGCGCAAAGTTTGACCAGGCACATACTCAGCCACATAGTATAAGCATTGACGATGCCGTTTATGTTCATAGACTTTCATCACATGCGGATGAGTCAGACGTTTGCCTATCCATTCTTCATGAAGAAACAGATCAATGTAAGCGGGATCATCGTCAAAATTGATTGAAGGTGTTTTGAGTACGACATTTTTCTGAGTTTCTTCGTCCTGAGCAAGGTAAACTTGGCTACGTTTGCTGGCATACAATTCACGCAAAATATGATAGCCATCCAAGTGCATCCCATGAGACAATGGGGGCGGAAAGGGCAACTCGGTTAATTTCTTAAAGAAGGCATTGGCATCTTGAGTGGGTATACTCTCAATCCGTAAAATCTGGCAAGTCAGATTATCGGGGCTATCTTTAGCAAACGCTTCGGATACTATCTGTTGACACGCTTTGTTTAAGTCTTGTGTGTGTTCAAGTACAATACGTGTGATGTCTTCGTCACTGATGTATCCATGTATTCCATCCGTCGTAAAAATAAAATAGTCGCCTGCTTCCACCCCAACGTTACGGTAATCTATTTCAATATGGAGTTCAATACCCATCGCCCGGGACAAATACTCTTGATCCTTAGAAATCTGGACATGATGATCTTGAGTTAAGCATTCAAGTTCTTTGTCACGCAAGCGGTATATGCGGGTATCTCCCACATGAAAAAGATGGACGGTTGTTGATTTGATGACCATGACACTTAAGGTAGTCACCAGTCCTTTATTCGTCCCGTAAAGATGGTACCCCTGCCCGTATAACCAGCGATTGAGTGCCGTCAGAATTTTTTGGGCGGCTGTTTTAACTGTCCAAGATTCTGGGGTACTAAAGTAATCGTTTAAAAAACCTTTAACGCTGTACTCGCTGGCTTTATCGCCAGCTTCGCTGCTGCTCACGCCATCCGCGATCACAGCGGCTATCCCTTTGGTGGTCAGCAGAGGTTCTGGGGGGGCCAATACGCCATAAGCATCTTGGTTCTTTGGTTTGCGACCGGCCTCTGAGTATTGACCGACTGTGATTGAAAGTGCGTTTGACATAGTTAGTTAATAAGGGGAAAGGTGAAAGGGGAAAGGTGAAAGATGAAAGGGGAAAGGTACAAGGGGAAAGGCAAAATCATAGATGCCTAGTGCAGTTTCGCGCAAGGAACGATACCACCCCAACGCCAACGGCGTTGGGCCGTTGTCTAAAAGCTTGTCTGAGGCTAAAGCCGACTAACCCTCAGTGCCCTGATACGTACTTGAGCTTTCAGACAACTGCTTTAGCTGTTGGCTGTTGGCTGAGGTGGTCTTTATATTTCCGCTTTACTGCACTAGTGCAGGATCGCGAAAGTTTCCATACCACTACCCAACCGGGGCAACCATAAAGGATTGCCCCTACAAGAACAATCGATATTGTAGGGGCAATCCCTTGTGGTTGCCCGTTTGTGGTTGCCCGTTTGTGGTTGCCCGCATTGAAGGGGTAGCTTGGGTATTTTCGCTATCGTGTACTATAGTATTCCAGATAAATAAATTGGTTTGTGCCAACAGCTTGTAGCAAAGAAGTTTTTGCGCGCAAAAATTTTTTTGCTACAGCAGTTGTCTAAAAGCTCAAGTCCCCTAAAGGGGACTAAATAATTATCTGGATGCCTATAGCTAGCCCCAATCGAATAGCCCCTTTCTCCAATTAGTGGACATCAATCATTTGTACCGTACCATCTGGTAGGACTTCCGCCATTTGCCCTTTGGGTTCTTCAAAGAACAAAGCCACCACCACCATTACTATCAATGCTGAACCGCCAATGACTAAGAAGAACGTTGAAGGACTATCGACAAAGGATAAGACGGTTAAAAAGATAACAGCGCCCACATTGCCGTAAGCACCGGTCATCCCCGCGATTTGACCGGTCATACGCCGCTTGATGAGGGGAACCACGGCAAAAACGGCCCCTTCACCCCCCATCACGAAAAAGGAACAAAACATGGTAACGGCAACAGCCATCGGTATCCACCAGTTGGCATTAATGAGATTCATCAGGAAATACCCAACTGCCAAACCACTCAGTAAAATCATCAACGCTTTTTTGCGTCCAAATTTGTCACTGAAAAAGCCACCAATCGGACGGGCGACCAAATTCACAAAGGCATAACTCGCCGCAATCATACCGGCGTAGATTGGAGTCATCCAAGGAGTCGTATCTTTAAAGGTATCCAAGTAAAACAGCGGCAACATGGAAACGACCGCCAACTCGGAGCCGAAAGTACAGAAATAAGCCAAATTCAAAATAGCCACTTGTTTGAACTTATAACGGTGAATTTCAGGTACCGGCGTAGTGAAGACATCTTTGTTGATCCGGTAAACATGATAGCTTTGGAACATATAAATGGCTACCAGCAAAGCATAAATCACGTAAGTCAATGAGAACTGAAACGATAAAATCGTCACGTCACCAAGCAGTGGCTTAAACTCTCCTGGCACGTTGGATATATTCAGCGTGCTGAGTTTCCAAGTCAAAACACCCAAAGCGATATACAAAGGTATATTCATTATCAAATACAGTACAAAATCCTTTGGACTTGTGACTTCCATTGCGCCAGTTTTGTTAGGCTTAAAGTAAGTGGAGCCTTGAGGTGTATCTCTCACGGAGAGGTAGTAGATAACTGAATAGACCATGGCAACCATGCCACTAACCCCCAATGCATAGCGCCAGCTATTAGCTTCATCAATCAGACTACCCAATATGAGAGCAACGGTTGGCAATGTCAGGGCTGCGCCTGCTGAACCAAAGTTACCCCAGCCACCATAGATACCTTCAGCTAAGCCAACCTGTTTGGCCGGAAACCACTCACTAATCATGCGGATACCGATAACAAAACCGGCACCGACAAAGCCCAGCAAAAAGCGCATCAATGCCATTTGCTGATAGGTTTGTGTCAACGCAAACAAGATACACAAAACGCCCGAAATCACCAGCAGCAGCGAATACATAATCCGCGGCCCGAATTTGTCCACCAGCATACCCATAGCAATTCGGGCCGGAATGGTGAGCGAAACATTGAGGATCATCAACACTTTTATCTGTTGATCCGTCATATCCAACGCTTCTCGAATGTAAGCCATCAACGGAGCAGCGTTAAACCAGATATAGAAGCTAATGAAAAAGGCAAACCACGTAAAGTGGAGTGTGCGGATCCGTTCAGATTTTAAATTGAACAGATTCATGCTAGTTTCTGACATAAATAACTTCCTAAGTTGAATTAAAGAATCTATTTTTTCACGCGATGCACTAAATGCCATTTTGTATCGATCCTACCGCTAATCAAATCCTTGCTCGCACTCACTAAAGTTCGGGTGAGAGGGGTTAGCTTTCTTTACGTCATGGCATTTTGGTGGCACGCTTCAAAAATAGTCGTCATACATTGAGTTTATACAACACAGCTATAAAACTGACTTATTGTGTGCTTTGAAACCCGCTTTTATATAGTTACCCAGAAAAGTTTGGTTCTCGAAAAAAATTAACTTATATAGATATGAAGAATAATACGAATACCATCTCGAAAAGGGATGGTATCCGTTATGGTTTAAACATCAAATAAATATTTTAGCACAAAATTTTATGGACACCTATAATCAGTTTGCAAAATATTGAATATATGAACAAAAATATTGATAAACAACTCTAATCATAACGATAAAATATGTTTAAACCAAGAGTTGTCAAAGTCCTCCCAATAAAGACAAGGCTGATTGAGAGTCAAGCTGCTATGTCACGCAATGCGAACGATGCCATACTATCAACGTTTTTGTTCAAAAGCAAGGGCTAGATAGTTTTTGTTATATAGGGCAAAACCTTCAATGTTTCCAAAACGCTTTACGGTTTCTAACTGCAAAACAATGTCATAGTTCGCAGTAATATTTTGATTGTTATTATTTTTCTGGCAACAGAACGGCGGTGCAGCCGCTCAAATTTATAACTGACTATTTATTATTATTATTTGGTAACTACTCAGCACCGAAGTGTGCGAACTATTATAGCCTGGGGCAACGCCCCAGGTACCGTTTATGATTTAAAGCCCTTGTCTTTGCGCATTAAAAATGTGGAGAGGGCGCAGCCCTGGGCTTTAATAAAACGCCCTTTCAGGGCTGAGTAATTACATTATTTGTTAAATTATTTCCGTCTGTATTGCTTAAATAAAGTTATATATTGGATTTTGACAAGGCCTATAATAATTCTCAGTTCAAGAACACCGAATAGTAACTGGTGTTTAAACGAAAACCATCTAATATTCCCAATGTGTCATTTCGATCAAGGCTCTAATAAAATGTAGCAACCAACAAAAATGAGCGGTGCGCCGATAACTTATTCGAGATGTACGGTTAAAAATCCATCCTGTGACAAAAAAACAAACGCCCCCCCCCCGTTCATCCCCTCTCAAGATAAAACGCAACTACTCAGCCCTGAAAGGGCGAATTAATATAGCCCAGGGCTGCGCCCTGGGAACAACAATAACAACGAAGTTCCAGGTAGTTACGCTGGCTATATTAATTCGCCCCGTTGGGGCTGAGTAGTTACGATAAAACTTACAAATAAATTGGGATTGGCAAATATAATTACGGAAAAATTGACCGCAAGAAAGTTTTTGCGCGCAAAAATTTTTGTATCGAACTGCTATGCACAGGACAAAAACATGCTCAAGCCGTGATGCTATCGCTTTTTTTGCGATAGTATCACTTTTGCGGTTCAATTTCGTGATGCTATCGCTTTTTTTTTGCGATAGTCTCACTTTTGCGGTTCAATTTCGTGATGCTATCGCTTTTTTTTTGCGATAGTATCACTTTTGCGGTTCAACTTTCATTCGTTTATTTCTGGGATTCGCTGTACTAAACAACTGATAGGTGCTAAGCCGAGGGGCGCATTCCCAAAAAAAGGTCATTATCAATCTTGAGTACCAACCAACAGTACAACGGATACACGAAAAAAACGGATAAAAAAATTCGCTTGAACGGTTTTCTTAAAAGTCATCAAGGTTTTGAACTTTGAAAAGTCACGGCGGCTCTCGTATTGGTGCATCTAAAAATATTAGGATAATGTGCGAACACTATCCGTTCATTTCGAGTATCCGTTGTACTTAACTGTCCGTTAAAATGGGAATGCACTAAACCCAGTCAGTCATCTCAAAGCAACTGGATACCCGCTGTGTCATTAAAGCTTTATTAGCATATTATTAAGTTCTAACTCTAATTTTTCTTTATTAGCATATTATTAAGTTCTAACTCTAATTTTTCAGATAAATTAAATAATTTCACCGCATTTTGACAATTCCCTCAGAAATTATGTCACCCACATTCAAATCATCCGATCAGGCTTTGCCGGCGCATTTTTCCAGTTAGAAACCTTCAAGGTTTTTGCAACGCTTTACGGTTTTGCCTTCAGACTCTCAACCACCCTTTAATCTTTCCAACCACCCCTTCCTTTTTCGGCAGACTTTCCAACAACAACTTCAACTCCACAACCAACTCATAATGCAAATTCGGATCATCAGCCAAAGCCGGGTTTCTGTTACCGCGCAAAATCGCTTGCAGTTTGGGCACAATTTGCCAGTTAGCACGTTCGCGCAGTGCTTTTTTGACTTCAGCCATTTTCCCTTCACGCATCGCTTTTGCGATAAAAGCACAAAGTCGTCCCGCACCACTGGGATTCTCGCCACCCGCCCGACGATATTCAAGAAAGGCTTGAATCGCCTGTTGCCGGGCAACTGCTGCTGCTTCTGGGTGATTGGTGGCTTGTTCGAGTTCATATAGCAGATGCCAAGTTGTCCAAGGCACAGTCGCATAACCATAAGGCTTTTTACACTCAAGCGCCCGTTGGAGTTCGCGGCGGGCTTCATCGTCACGATGCAATTTGATCAGAAAGTTGGCTAGAGTGTGGCGAGTTCTGCCTTCATTAATCAAATCTTGCAGTTCAGCATGAATAGTCGCGGCTTGTTGATAAAAAGTCACGGTTTCCTCTAATCGCCCCATTTCTTCATACAGATTGCCCAATTCAATGAGACTATCGCACTCACCCTGCTGGTTTTTTTGTTGCACATGGATAGCCAGAGATTGCCGATAGGCTTGCTCGGCCTGTTCAAACTGCTTTCTTTTTCTATGTAATACCCCAATTTGATGCCAAACGGTAGCCACGTTACCCAACTCTCCCAACGCGTCAAAAATTTTTATCGCCTGCGTATAAATTTCCAGTGCCTCTGCATGTCGCTGTTGCAACAGGCAAACAGTGCCAATTTGGAATATATTAACCGCTATTTGTCTGTTATCATCCACTTTTTTCGCGTATTGAATCGCTTCTTGATAGGCGGTTGTCGCAGCATCGAATTGTTCCAAATCAATAAGGCAACGCCCACTTTCTGTGAGCGTGATAGAAGCCATGTACTGGGCACGCTGATTACCGCTCTCTGCTAAATGGCGAAAGCGTTGCCGTGCCTCGCTCAAAGATTGTAAGGCCGCTTCGGCTGCACCCCGCTTTTTCAGGACTCTACCAAGCAAAAAATGGGCATCCGCAATATCATAAGCCGCATCTGGATAATCGGTTTCCCCGGCTAGACAACGCTGCAATAGTTTTTGAGCAGCAGTGTAAGCGGATTGTAAATCATGCCGGTCCAGCAAACGTTCAATCTTCAACCGTTCGGCTTCAAACTGGGTACCGCCCCATCCCTTTAACGCTTGCTTGGCCTTTTCTCGCACAGCGATAACTTGTGCCAGTGCTTGGGGACGATTGAGATTAGCCAGTAACCGTTCTATACCACCCGCTAAACCGGCCACTTGTTCTGGCGTTAACTTCCTCTGTACCCACTCCAACAAAACCAGCAGGTTGGGTAATTCTAGTAGCGTCAACTGGGCCGAGAATTGGGCATTTTGGAATTGTTGTTGATAGAGCAAACTCACTAATTGTGCCATCGCCGCGCCCCAATTGGCCTTGAGCGCTTCCAACTCAGCGGCATTCATCTCACGGCGCAGATAAGCCGGCAACGCGGGATCAAGACGCAGGTGTCCGTAACCCATAAACTCAGCTAGCCCAACTTCAATTAATGCGGTTGCGAACTTTTTAACGGTTTCGAGTTCTAACTTTAACAGCCCAGCCCAGACGCCCAATTGTGCGCCCCCATGAAACACGGCCAATGCTGGTATCTTGTCTCGCGTCTCTGGTGACAATCGCCGCAAAGATAATTCCACACTGGCATACAGGGAATTCTCACGATCTTCAGGATATTTTTGATCCAATTCATCCATCAGTTGATGCAGCGTCTCCGTCGTTGCACACACCCCCAAACGGATCACTTCTGGCACCAACAGCACCAACGCACGCGCATGACAATTCACCGCTTCTACCAAATCCGTGATTTCCTTGGGTGTTGTGCCGGGATCTGTTAGTGTCACCCTGGCTTTGGTTATCACCTGACTGACTAACGTGATAGCCTCTTCAGGACTCAACGGGCCTATTGGTATTTCAAAGTGTTTGGAAATCCCCCTGAGCAAACCGGTTCCCAAAAGAGGAACAACCAGCGGCGTAGAACTTTCCTCTTTTCCAATGGAAGAAATATTTCCGCCTTTCTCAAACGAAAAAGTGTTCCCCCCTTCCTCAAAGGGGGGATTTGTCACTCTTTCATAAAGCGACTCCCGACTCGTAAACACCAAGCGCGTGGCCCCATCCGCATGAAGTAAAGCTTGGCACAATCCCCACAATTTCTCCATCGAGTCTGCCCCGGTTGGCGTTTTACCGCTGGCATCGGGTAACACACTTTCTAAATTATCCAATACAATCAGCGTTTTATGGTCAGATAAGGCCCGCTCGACTGGTTGCAAGGCCTGTTTTTCGTCAGCATACTGCGCCACCGACCATTTTTCTCCCTCTGGTAACAATTGCTGTCCTAAACTGTCCAACACGCTCCGCGTATCCGTGTGCTCTTCCAAACTGACAAAAGCGGCGCGTTGAAAGCGGCCGGTTTGCACTAACCAACGGGCTAATTCCACCGCCAATGTGGTTTTACCCGCCCCACTTTGTCCGCGCACTACCGCATAAGGGTGTTCATATAATAGCCGCTCTAGGGCCAACAATTCACGACTACGACCAATAAACGTATGTGCTGGCGGTTCTGGTAACGCGCCCAAACTGAGGCAACGTTGTTGCGCTTGCAGTTGACGGACGGCTTTTGGGGGCTTTGCGGTGAATAATTGCGGATCAAGGCACCCTTGATACAACACCGGCACAAACCAGTCCTGTAAGTGAAAATCCCCCGCGCCCATTTTTTTACCACGGTAACTATCGCCCTTTAACGTCCGCTGTCCCGCCAACATGGCTTTACCCACTCGCGCCCCACTGGCTAATTTCTTATAAAAGGCCTTTACAAATCGCCGTGCTGTTTCTAGCAAAACGCTGTGGCTCATCGCCACCACTGATGTGACACCGGCTTCCAACAACTGCGCAGCGACCGACGCGGTGGGGTGTTTATCACTTTTAGCCGTTTTGCAAGCTTCCAAAAACACTAAAGGAATTCGATGATCACGCATCACCTCGGCAATTTCCTTGGCATTCACAAACACCGTCGCCCGAAGTGCCAACTTGTGAACATCTTTAGGCTCTTCAAAACACAACGCGCCTAAGCCATACTTATTATCATACACGCCATGTCCATCGATATGCACGACATCAAAAGGCTTGCCATTGTCCGTAGCCCGCTGCAAGGCTTGTTGCAACGTGGGAAAAGTGGGCGGTGTCAACACAGTCAGTTCGACCAAATCCCCCAAACTCTCTACTGCTTCAACTAACGGCAAAGCGCCGGCACGGTGGTTGATATAGTCCGCGTTTTCATCCTCTGGGCGTGGACTGAGCAGCAAAATGCGGATAGGTAACTCGGTGGGGCGGACCGGTAATTCGCGCAGATTCGGTAAACGCCGCCGCACTCGCACCGCTTGACTCTGTTGAAACAGATAATCCTGTTCATCATGCAGTAATTCCCAAGGCAACGACAACAAATCGCTACCGGCTTCTTGGGCGATGGTTTGTTCATTTTCGTCCGTACTCTCTGGCAACTCTGGGTCAACCAACACGGAAAAGCGACGCGCCGCGTCGCTGGCTGTCAGATGTTGCCAAGCCGTCAACGCATTTTTGGCTTGGTTTGAGAAAACCGCGTTATACAAAGCTTGCCCCCATTGTGGCAATTTAGCTTCGATGTTCGCGGCCCTGTCCTTAAATGGGCCGGCAGCCCATATATAATATTTTTCTAAATACCATTGCAAATCACCGGTTTCAATCGGCCCAAGCGGGGCGGTAAAAATAAAATCCTGACTTTCCACGTCAGGATCGGCCGAATTGGGCGGAGAATAAATCAGCATTGCGGTCGCTTTAGCGCGTCGGTTAGCCTGAGTCCCGTCAAATTGCAAATTTGTCAGTTTCAGCAATAATTCGGCCACAGGCTTAGACTCAACACTCGTAAGCTGTTGCTGATCATCGGGCCTTTTTTCACCCAAAGCTGCCAAAATAGCCGGCAAAGCCTCAGTCAAATCACCCGGCTTCAATTGAATAGGCATTACCAACGGCTGTTCATCAAACCACAAATCAAGGGCGGACAGCGAAACCCCCGGCAACAGTAATGGAATGACGCGATAACCGTCATGTTGCTGTTCAACCTTAACAGCGCATTGAATTTCTTTGCGTAGCCAAGGAGAATTAATCGTATTGGGACTCAGGACAACAATAAAATGCCTAGCCTGTTCAATGACTTGACGAATTTCGGCCGCCAATTTATTGCCACCGCGCAAATTGCGAGAGTCGAGCCAAACCGTCAAACCTAATTTTTCCAGTTCAATGCGTAATTCTTTGACGAAATCATCGTCTTGGGTGGCGTGGGAAATGAAAATGGGATTCATAGGGCGGTTCTCATTCAGATAAGTGTTGTGGATTTCAGCAAATGAGTTGAATTGTGATTTTTATGATTATAAATTTTTATGAAGTTAAAAAAAACCGTTTTTTGAATAAACTGGTTTTGTCATCACAACAAATTGTCCTAGAAATCCGATTTTTTGGAAAAATCGGATTTCTTTGAGCAGTTCAAAGAGTACAAGGCGAACCTTGTACGATTTATCAGGAGTACAAGGCGAACCTTGTACGAAAGGCCGCGTTTAAAGGAATACAAGGCGAACCTTGTACGAAAGGCCGCGTTTAAAGGAATACAAGGCGAACCTTGTACGATTTATCAGGAGTACAAGGCGAACCTTGTACGATTTATCAGGAGTACAAGGCGAACCTTGTACGAAAGGCCGCGTTTAAAGGAATACAAGGCGAACCTTGTACGATTTATCAGGAGTACAAGGCGAACCTTGTACGAGAAACCACGTCGTAATTGAAATGTGACATTGTCAAGTTAATAATTCGCTTTAATAATTCGCTTATTTCGTAAAGAATATCTGGTGCAGGGCTACAGTATCAATCAGGATCGTTTCGACCAAAACGCTGCTGAACTACAACAAGCATTGGCATTAATTCGCAAAGCACCATTTTTTTAAATATGACTGCCTACAAGTACAACTAATTACTTGGATAAACGAATTCAAATAACACCATTCGAGGTTTCGTTCATTAAGTACGATTTCCCGAAACAATTTCAATTTTAATTCGCCGGCCTTAATCTCATCGAACCCAAGCCTGTCCACCAAGATAAACCTTACCGGATTAAGCCAGTCTATCTTGGTGCAAAGTGACCGAATTTGGATAACGTGGCCAAAATCATTGCAGCGACAGAAGGTGAATGGTATAAATGAGCCGTAAAAATAATTTGAGGCACCTTGCTTTGTGCATCAGGAACGGGAGGCAATTTGGTATATGATGCACATTTAACCGCCTGGTAAATTGAAAATGTTCAGGTGCTTTGCAGTTGACGTACTATGGCTATTTGTTAACCAATTCGTTTATCCACGTAATTCGTTGTACTCAATTTATGCACATTTAACGGCTTTGTCAATTGAAAATG
>QNER01000063.1 GCA_003646175.1 Candidatus Parabeggiatoa sp. nov. 1 | reverse complement strand
ATTTGGCAATCTTATCCCAAACCATCCTATTCATTTCCAATAGCATTTCCTGAATCTCTCACAGAACGCCCCCGCCGCTGGTTAGAACGCCACGCCCCCGATGCCCCTGTGCTGACAGAATTACTGGAACAAGTGCAATATTTTTTAGGAAAAGAGGGATACCATTGGTTCAGTGCGTGTGCCGTTTATCCAGAATTACGTTGGCAATTAACGCTTTATTTGGGTTATCAACTGAAATTGTTGACTGAAGAACGTCTTGCCAAACTGGCGCGGTTGCCTTGGCTTCGTTATGGATATATGCCTGATTGGTTGCGTGAGCAGCTTGTTGATGATTTGTCTTTGCCTCAACAACAAGAAATACGCACAATCTTGTATGCTTTTTTACAGACTGCGTCAGATAAACCTATCTCTGATTTTCATCTGGAAATTGCACCCGAACAAAAAGCGGAATTGTCAAAGTCGGGGTGGCGACGATTATCTAAATGGATTAAACGCGCTCCTAAAAATAGTCCTTTGCGGGATTATGTATTTCTGACATTTATGGAAGATAAATTGTCATTCAAAATACCAACAGAAGTTGGGACAATGTTGGGCAATGAAGTACCAAAAAAAATAAAATTATACATTAACAATTTGAAAAATATTGGTTTTTTATCTTTGCAAGTGTTGGTTAAAATTTCAGAATTATTGAAATTTCTAGCAACCCTTTTTTTCAGATTATTTTTTGGGTTAATAAAGTTAGTCTCAGTACTATTTCGGCAGGTAGGTTTTGCTTACATATTTACTTTTATTTTCGTAGCATTCATGGTGCTAGTATACCAACAGCCGCTCACACAAAATTTATCGGACTTACTTGTTCATATTTTACCAGAGAACTCTACTCCTTCCCTTGATGAGCAATCGGGTGATGACTCTGCTTTGCCACCGTCTATTGTGAATACAATCGAAAGGTTGCTACGGCAATGTAAAACCTATTTGGACAACGAAAAAGCGGTTCAAGCTGCTGCCACCTGTTATAAACAAGTGCTAGAGCAGGATAAGGATAACGCCCTAGCAAAAAATGGTTTAAAAGCCGTTGAATTCTATGATAAAGTTAAAAACAGATTAGCAGCCAACAATATAACCGTTGGACAAATGGAGATAGCCAAACAACATTTGGATAACTTACATTCCCTTAACTCACCATTGTTTATTAAGTTAGAACAACAGTGGATAGGAAAACGACGGGCAATGGAAATACAGTATCAACAACGAATAAACCGTGCTATCAGTGCCGCACAATTCGTTCAAGCTCGCCAATATTTAGATGAGTTGCGCAGGCTTCATTCAGAATCGCCAGTATTATCTCAATTAGAAGATAACTTGTTGGCTGCACGTAATAAATCAGAATTGATAGGTCTGTTGGAAGGTTATCAAGCATTGATAGAAAACGCGCTAGATAACAATGAACTAAACAAGGCGAGTACCTATCTGGAAAAGATGCGTCGTGCCAATCCTACTTTTTCAGCTTTACCTGACTTGAAAAAGCGCTTAGATAATAAACGCTTAGAAAATAAGTACATGAGACTGGTAAAAATTGCTATCAATGCTAAGCAATTTTGTCAAGCTCACCAATATTTAGATAAGTTGCGTAGGCTTAATCCAAACTCTCTATTCTTACCAGAATTGGAAAAGCAGATCAAAAAAGTATTCCGTGATCGCTTAACCGACGATAGCCAAGGGCCAAAGATGGTGTGGATACCCGCTGGGCGGTTTCTTATGGGAAGCCAGATTGCAGCGAATGAACAACCCGTGCATAGAGTTTCTGTGAAGTGCTTTGCAATGAGTATCTATGAAGTCACTTTTGCTGAATATGATCGTTTTGCCGAGGCAACCGGCAGACAAAAACCAAATGATAGCGGCTGGGAACGGGGTAAGCGGCCTGTCATTAATGTCGATTGGGAAGACGCAACGGCTTATGCTGAGTGGTTAAATCAGCAAACAGGACAAGAATATCGCCTACCAACTGAGGCCGAATGGGAATATGCCGCACGGGCTGGAACAGAAACTCGATATTGGTGGGGTAATGATATTGGCAGCAAGCGGGCTAACTGTAAGGAATGTGGTAGTCAATGGGATGATAAAAAAACCGCCCCTGTCGGTTCCTTTGCGGCTAATTTCTTTGGTTTACACGATACAGTGGGCAATGTTTACGAACTGACATGTTCAGAATACCAAGATAGGTATGAAGGAAAAGAACAACGTTGTCTAGACAAAAATAATACCGATATAACTCGTCGTGTTGTGATTCGTGGCGGTGCTTGGGACAATTTTTGGTCAAAAGGGCGTGCAGCGTACCGTGAATGGTATGGGCAGCATTTATCTCATTACAACAATGTTGGTTTTCGTCTTGTGAGGGAGTAGCGAGCATAGAATGGATTTCGTTCTACCCATCCTACAATAGCTATTTTGATTACGAGTTATCGTCCTGAACCAAATAGTGTGAACTTCATTATCCCATTTACGGATACTATCCCTTCAAGGGATAGCATCCGTTTCGTTATTTTTCTGAAAATAGATAGATGACTCAGGCACAAAATCAAAGCGCAACTTCCCAATAACTATCAAGTTTTTTCCCGTCAAGAAATGCTGTTGGCGCGAGTTGGGTAGTTCAATTCTGGCACTTTTAATCCTTTTTTATAAACAATCCTTGTAGTTAGCGTTTGGGATTTGGATTCTGGCAGCTTTTAATCCTTTTTTATAAACAATCCTTGTAGTTAGCGTTTGATATTTGGATTCTAGCAGCTTTTAATCCTTTTTTATAAACAATCCTTGTAGTTAGCGTTTTATATTTGGATTCTGGCAGCTTTTAATCCTTTTTTATAAACAATCCTTGTAGTTAGCGTTTTATATTTGGATTCTGGCAGCTTTTAATCCTTTTTTATAAACAATCCTTGTAGTTAGCGTTTGGTATTTGGCAGCTTTTAATCCTATTTCAGTTAGAAACAGTAAAGCGTTTTTTCAAGCTTTACGGTTTTGCCCTAAATATTTTTCTGAACGTCTATAGCAAAATGCCATTTTTCTGGGCAAAAGAGCCATTAATAAAGCCGCTTTTAATAAAACTGCTTCTAAGCGACGATCTCCGGCTAAGTGATGCAAAACCCCTACCTACCCTAAAATAATGCAATACAGCGCAAATGAGAGCGCGTTAAATTTGCCAGCTAAAAAGGCGCACAAGCAACGAACTCAGGTTATTTTATAATTTGTTTAAGTCAACCATGAAATAATGCAATACAGCGCAAATTATAACGGTTAAACGCAGGTTATAATACGTCATAATATGGTGTATAAGCAATTTATTAGATGAGGTTGTACCCCCCCATTACCAAAAAAAAACAGTGCGGTAAAACGCCATTTAGCAGCATTTAAGCGCGTGTTTGAGGCTAACTTAATACATTGTATTTTAAAGATAAAACTAAAAGTACCCTATTTAAGGGCATCTTGACAATCACCTTTTTTTCGACACCCTTCTAAAGTTGACAGTGTATATTCTTCATTAAGGGTAATGGGAGGGCTTGGGGCTAATGGCACTTCCTTAACCAGGGGTGTTGCCCCAAAAACAACGCCCCTGGAACTATCGTGCGTGCCATTAGGCTTGGGGCCGCAACTCACAAAGCCAGAAAAAATTAACCCTCCAAAAACCAAGCTTTGACAGCATTTCTTATCAGTGCCTCATACGCCAATTTCTGTCATGCTGACTGACAACTGGGTTTGTGAGGTAAAGAGTGTCGTTTAGTGTAACTACCTGGTTAATTTATAGGGGCAACACAACCCAAAGCAAAAAACTTGAACATCGAGTGTTATGATGCTGTTCCATCTGAGGTGATATCGAAAATGAGTCATCCTGTTGTGTGGCATACACAGCAGATGCTATCGATATTGCAACCAAGTGCGCGCAAAGTTCACACTGAGTTTGCAAAAAACTGTGGGTAAAGCCTATTTATGTCGGGATAAAGACGATGAAAGTGTGGGAATGAAAAAATAAATCTGAGGCACAACGCATTTTACAATAAATTAGGCAAACGGCTAGTTTTGAGAATGTACAGCGTGCAAAGCGAGTCATATTGAAGAGCCCTCGACTTTGCATTTTGATTTTGTTTGACTATAATGACTTGGTGTATGACGCTATCGCTTATACACCCTACGCTGGCTATTTAGTAGCCTATTTCAACAGTATTTAAGTGTTAACAAATAGGTTAAATAGATAGTTGACATTTAGGTATTAAAAATGGTGTAAAATATTAAGACACATTTTAGGGTGTCTACTTTAAGTTAGCATAGGCTCTCTGGAATGTCCTCCACAGAGTAGCCATTTTTTTCTCAAACGGAGGCGACGAGGGTATATGATATTGAAAAGTTACACTCTAGCGCGTATGAAAGCCCTAGCAATGTTCTTTCCTTTGGTAGCGGTAAATCTTGTACCAAGCACTGGATTTGCGACAAGTGATTTAGTGGTAAGAAACGATCAAGCTGACTTATTACTTTATCCATTCAGAAATCAAACATTCTATAACCAAGGTGGCGCTACGAAAGTCGGTAACGGTTGGAACTTCACCCATTATTTCGTTGGCGATTGGACCGGCGATGGGATTGATGATCTAGTTGTTCGCACCGCATCTGGAGATATGCTTCTGTACCCATTCAAGAATGGAACATTCTATGGTCACGGCGGTGGTAAGAAGGTTGGTAACGGCTGGAACTTTACTCATTATTTGGTAGGGAATTGGCTGGGCAATGGAACACCAGATTTGATTGTACGTACAGCTTCTGGTGTTATGCTTCTGTACCCATTCAAGAATGGAACATTCTATGGTCACGGCGGTGGTAAGAAGGTTGGTAACGGCTGGAACTTTACTCATTATTTCGTTGGCGATTGGACCGGCGACGGGATTGATGATCTAGTTGTTCGCACCGCATCTGGAGATATGCTTCTGTACCCATTCAAGAATGGAACATTCTATGGCCACGGCGGTGGTAAGAAGGTTGGTAACGGCTGGAACTTTACTCACTATTTGGTAGGGAATTGGCTGGGCAATGGAACACCAGATTTGATTGTACGTACAGCCTCTGGTGCTCTGTTTCTATACCCCTTTAACAACGGAACCTTTTACAACCAAGGCGGCAGTGCGAAAGTCGGTAACGGTTGGAACTTCACCCATTATTTCGTTGGCGATTGGACCGGCGACGGGATTGATGATCTAGTTGTTCGTACCGCAGGCGGAGACATGCTTCTGTATCCATTCAAAAGTGGAACATTCTATGGCCACGGCGGTGGTAAGAAGGTTGGTAACGGCTGGAACTTTACTCATTATTTCGTAGGGGAATGGGTAAATTAGCGAGCGTAGGATGGGTGCGCCAAGCGAAGCTTGGCATTTATTGCCGGGTGAAAGGGACTAAAGGGTAAGGGCTAAGTACTGAACCATAAATTTTCAGGTATTTTAACAGAAGCAACCATAAATTGGGCAACCATAAAGGATTGCCCCTACAAGGATAATCGATATTGTAGGGGCAATCCCTTGTGGTTGCCCTTTGCGAGAAAATACCGGTTTATTTGTGCTTCAGTACTTAACACCCTTCAGTCAGGAATCCTTCTGACATGGAGTCTGACTCACTCGGAGTACTCAGAGACGGTAGTGCCGTTTACAAGGGAAATGGGTGAGCTTCGTATAGCGAGCGTAGAGTGGGTAGAAGCGAAGCAGAAATCCACCATCCCTTCTAATCGGCTGATTTATGGCGGGTTAAACGAATCTATCAGGCTTTGAGTGTAACGAAATCCTACCCGACATGAACTCACAGCACTTGTGAAGGATCGTTATTAACGAATGCCAACATAAAGATATCTTCTATCGTCAGAGAAACCTACGTGCTTTTCACCAAAGATTATCAAGGCTGTCGTCAGTAGTCGTTGCTGGCTTCAGCCTTTTCTTATTTTATATGGTTCCCACGCGCCTGCGTGGGAACCAGCGAAAACATAGTGTCTTAGATGGATTAAAAGTTAGGAGGTGGGAAAGCGATGGACAAAGAAACCCGCGCCACTGTACTTAAACGAGATAAACTGACCTGTCAAGCATGTGAAAAATATCCCGCGTATCAAGTACACCATATCAAAGCACGATGCCATGGCGGCGAAGATAATTTGTCGAATCTAGTCACGCTGTGTGGGCGTTGTCATATGATCATTAGCCCCGTGCCGCCTTTCGCCTTGTGGAAAGCTTTTCGTGTGCAGGAATCAGAAATACCAGATGAAAAAAGACGTATCGAAAAAGCAATTAAGCGTTTTCAGCAAACGTCGCATGGGTTAAAGTAGCCACCCAGAGTGATAGATAGCGAAACCCACCATTCCTCCTAATCGGCTGGTTTATGGTGGGTTGAACGAATCTATCAGGCTTTGAGTGTAACGAAATCCTACCCGACATGAACTCACAGCACTTGTGAAGGATCGTTATTAACGAATGCCAACAGAAAGCTCTCTCCTATCGTCAGAGAAACCTACGTGCTTTTCACCTGTCCGGTAAATAGCCACAAAGGTTGATTGATAAATACCGAGTGTGGACAACAAACTTCGGAGGTATTGAAAACCTCCGAGGTTTAATACTTACGGCGTTGGTCATATTTTTTTGTAGGGGGCAGGCAATGTCCTTTTATTGCCCACCTCTTCGATTTGGTGGGCAACTTCAATCCGTTGGTGGGCAACAATTGACGAAACGATGACTAACGCCTTACTTACTGATGTTACGCACATTGCTTCTTTGATATCACAGTGCAATAAAGCGGAAAGTTCCCCATACCATGATGAGGTTTGGTGAAAGGGCGAACAAAGCGGGGCTTGCGACAAGGGGGGCAACCACAAGGGGGGCAACCACAAGGGATTGCCCCTACAATCAATATATAACGATATGTAGGGGCAATCCTTTATGGTTGCCCCTATGGACTCATTTTGAAGCGTTGTGCGTAACATCAGTTAATAAAAACAAGAACTAAAGCGTTATAACGAATCCTTGTCGTTATTGTGAGTTAAAAGCATTATCTCTTCTTTTGATGATACAGCATCGTCCCCTTCGTCTTGAGTCTGGACACATCATTACTACTTAGATCAAGCAACACAGCGACTTTCTTTTGTGACATTCCCGCCGTCATAAGCAAATAGCGAACCGCAAGCGCCAGTTCATTCTTGAAAACGCGCTCGCCTTTCTCGGTGTAATAATTGTCCGCGGCCGTTTGTTTTTCAAGCTCAACGAGGCGTTCTGTGGCCCGATCAGCGCGGTCAGTTTCTTTTTGGACTAACGCCAATAATTCATCTTCCCGTTTACGAGTCGCTTTTTTTAAGCGAGCATTTCCCGCACGCAAATTGGTCTCAACGGGTGGTTCTGAAACTTCTTCAATATTTCCGTCAAATTGTGATAATGCCGTATCAAGACGATCCGCTATGAAGGTGTCCAAACGATTAGCTATCATCGTATCGAGTCGTTTTGCAACATGATGATATGACAGCTTAGTTGTCGGTTTATTATCAAGCAATGGTAACGTACTACTGCCTACATTATCACCCGCAATAGCCTGTCTGAGATTGCTAAGGGTTCGTGGGCTGCCACCTGTGATTGACCGAATCCGTTCGGTTGTCACCCGGTCACCGCTTTCTTCTATCTGCTTTATGGCAGATTCAACGGCTTCTCTTGTTACTACTGGTTTCATAATAAAACCTCTTTATATGATAAATAAATTAGAATAATATGATATTGATATTATAATATCATATCATGTTTGGCATAAACGGAAAGCAATAGTTATAAAAAAGGATTGGTTTGATACCTGTTTTTGGTTCAAAACTTTATCCTTGTCGTTTTTGTCTTTAATCCGTATTAAGTGACAAATAGGGGAAAGACCACATTTTAGGCTATTTTATAGTGCCGTAAAGCGGAAATATCCATACCACTTCAGCCAACAGCCAACAGCTTGTAGCAAAGAAAATTTTTTGCTACAGCAGTTGTCTGAAAGCTTGTCTGAGGCTAAAGCCGACTAACTCTCTTGCAGTGCCCTGACACGTACTTGAGCTTTTAGACAACGGCCCAACGCCGTTGGCGTTGGGGTGGTATCGATACTGAAGCGAAACTGTACTAGTTCTTAAACCCTTGCCGACCCCAAAAGCCTTGTGGGACAGACGCAGTGCAAGCAAATCAGACGTATAAAGCGCAATATCCAGACGAAGTGCTTGAACGATACCAATCTGGTACAGTCATGTCGTATCAAATCATCTTTGATAAAGTGATTCGCTCTCAAATTCAATGGTTACCTGCCCAGATCAAAACGACGGCTAAACAAAAAATCCTATCATACTGATTTTGCAGATAAAAATAATATGTATTAAATTGACCAACAACAACGACATTTTGGATTTTAGACGCATAACTCATTGAAAAATAGATACCTTAATAACCAACCTTTCCCTTTTTCGCTATCCCCTTTTCGCTATCCCCTTTTATCTAGAAATTGTCAAAATGATGATTAACGCCCAATCCACTAAGAGAATGAGTATGATTTTGTCAACTTCTGTTCATTTGTCATGCTGGGCGACCCAGACCAAACCTCATCAATGCTCTTTGAGGCCTCCCCTTGATGTTTGGTTAAGGGCCACGTTGCATTTGTTAAACCCACCATAAGACCGGCTTGCTTCAATAAAATTGTGTCAATCAGCTCAAAATCTAGGACAAATGCACCGCTCATGCCAATGAGAGTGGTGGCCAGCATGATATTGAAACTGCTTGTCATAGTCGCCTCAAATTTTTGGGCAAAGTCAAACAGGTGACAAAGTTGGCTCAGATTTTCATTCATTAAAATAATCTGAGCAGCGTCGGTAGCCACCGTTGAGGCTCCGCGCAAAGAGATGGAGACTTGCGCTTGTTTCAGCGCAATCGAGTCGTTGATACCATCGCCAATATAACAGACCACTTTTCCTGATGCTTGTAACTGTTCAATAATTTCGGCCTTGTTTTGGGGTAACACGTTAGCAAAATAATGCTCTATACCTAAGTCCTGAGCCAACTTTTGGGTCGGTGTTTCATGATCCCCAGAAATGATGTACATGGACTTGTTATAATGCTGTCGCAGCTTGTGGATAATAGCAGAAGCTTCCGGGCGCACTGTGGGGAGCAATTCAATAGCACCAATCACTTTGTTATCAAGGGCTACCATCACCAAGGAATGGCCTTGGCTATGACCTAGTTCCTCTGCTTGCTTGATTGAGGGTGGAATAGTCATTCCTTCATGCTCCATGAAACGATGACTACCCACTTCAATAAGCAGGTCGTTTATTGTGACTTTGAGACCATATCCTATTTCATATTCAGCGTCATCGATGTTTGGTATGTCCAAATGTTGTCGGGCCTGCGCTTCTTCTAGAATAGCCAACGCAATGGGGTGCGTCTGTCTGTATTCGGCCGCGGCCGCATAGGCGAGAACCTCATTCTCCTCATAATCTAAACACGTATAGATTTGCCCAACATGGGGCAGTGGTATCGTCAGCGTCCCGGTTTTATCGAAGACGATAGTATCCACTTTGCTCAACAGATCAAGCATCCGTCCATCTTTAATGAGGAGACCATTCTGAGACAAAAGACGAAAATAACTCATCACACCGATGGACGATACAATTGACATTCGGTACCCAAAATGTGCATTAATGACGGTTGCGGCACCTATTGGGCCTAAAATTGGGAGCGACAGCCCACCCGCAATCAATGTCGGTACGACTGTTTTAACAGTCATATTCTCGGCCCGTAACTGCCAATCGGTCTTGAAGTGAGCCATCTGGTTGAGAATCTGACCAATTTTAGCCACGATGGTTTCGTCACCCGCTTTTTCCACTTTGATACAGAGCCTACCTTTCAGGATCACCGTTGACGCGAAGACTTGATCGTCTACCCCTTTCTCTGCGGGTTGCGCTTCTCCCGTTAACAGGTGCTGATCGACGCTAGCCATTCCTTCTGTAATGAAACCGTCTACGGGGATAGTTTCTCCCGCATTCACGACAACGAGATTGCCCTGTTGCACAGACTCAAACGGTGTTTTAACTTCAATCCCATTAACCAGTACCCATACAAACAGGGGATGTTGGCCGAACACTTGAACGAAACTTTGTTCAGACTGGTTTTTAACTTTTATCAGTAGCTTTCTACTTAATACATAAAACCAAGCATCCAAGCTACCAACCACATAATATCTACTTAACAAACATGTGATTAATGTGATGGCCACCAAAGTATGAACGTGAACTTTACCTTCCTGCCAGAGCGACTTGTAGGTATTCTTGAAAACGGGAATAGTGACATAAATCCAGAAGGGGACACTAAGGACACCCAAAGGGGGATACAACAAGGCCCCGGCGGTCGCCAAACCTAATGAAACTGTGGAAACGGTTAAATCGCGATTAGCCTCTTTATCCTCTTGACTTTGTTCGGGTTCTGCTGCAGTTTTCGAGGATACTTCCATCTGTTGATTGTGCGATTCTCCAAAAAACTGCTTAATAACTTTATCAAAGTCAATTTTTCGTTGGGATGCTTTTATTCCATACGCAGCACCACCCAAAATCAAAAGTTCTAACAACATATTTTTATCTCTCCAAATTCTCAAAAACGACAGACAAAGATTGGGTAGTGGTGCAATGTGGTGGAGTCCAAACTTTAGTTTGGCTCAACCACCCAAACTAAAGTTTGGACTCCTAAAAACATCTTACCCACCTTTCAGGGCTCCCCCCCATTCTCTTCCCAATTCCCCATTCTAACGAGGCTGTATCTTTTTCAAATGTTGTCCGACTGCCAACCAAGCGCCCACCAATCCTAACAAAGCACCACTTGATAGTAATGCTGAACCTGATAATACATCTAAAGTCATTAATTCAAATTGACTATAATACAACGCACTCAACTTTTTCACAGGGCCTTGCAGTAACCAAAATGAAATTTTTACCAATAGCCAAGCAACTAGCCCGCCTGATAAGCCATACCAAAAACCTGTATATAGAAACGGACGACGAATAAATGCATCCGTTGCGCCAACCAGTTTATAGATTTCGATTTCGTCACGGCGGTTATAAATCGTCAAACGGATAGTGTTGCCTATTACCAGCAGCACCGCTAATGAAAGCAAACTTGCTAAGATCAATACCCCACGTCGCACAATTTTCACCATCGTAAACAAACGTTCTAACCATAGCATATCGGATTGGGCTTTATCGACTTCAGGTAATTGTTTTAAGCTATTTAGCAATGTCTTCATCGCTATCGTATCGCTGGTTGCTGGTTGAATTACCAGCATAAATGGCAGGGGATTATATTTGAGAGTATCCAAAACATCCAAAGCCTCTTTGAATCCCGATAACTCGTGGTATTCCGTCAACGCTTGCGTGGGCGTAATCATTTGCACACTGTAAATATCGGGACGCTGGTGCAATTGATCTGCTAACAGATGGACTTGTGCCTCGTTAAGACCAATATCTTTTTTGAGGAACAAGGAAATTTGCGCGGCGCCACCCCACTCGCTACTGATATGTTGAGCATTCTCTAATAAAAGATATAAACCCGTCGGCAAAGCTAACGCAATCCCAATCACTGTCGCTGTCATCAGAGTGGGCAAGGGAGTACGAACAAGATGCCCTAAACTGGAAAATAAGACATAAAAGTGATGCGATAGCCACGCATTACCTTGCTGTGAAGGTTTGGCTTTGCGCTGCTGCGTGTGACTACTCGGTGGACGAGCAGGCCGCGGGCGATTGGGTGGACGATCTGGATATTTCATCAACGACTAGGGCGACTATCACCGATCAAATTGCCTTGTTGCAAAATGAGTGTACGATGTCCCATACTTTTGATTAAACCAAAAGCGTGTGACGCAATTAACACAGTTACGCCGACTTGATTGAATTGTACAAATAAATTCATAATTTCTTTGGCTAAACTGGGATCGAGATTACCCGTCGGTTCATCTGCAAGCAGGATAGGCGGTTTATTGACAACGGCACGCGCAATACCGACGCGTTGTTGTTGTCCCGCTGACAAAGTGATGGGATAATTTTTTTCTTTGCTGAGCAAACCGACTTTATCCAATGCAGCCCGCACACGACGACGAATTTCTTGATGCCGATACCCGGCAACGACTAATGGTAAAGCCACATTATTAAACACGGTTTGGTTAAATAGCAGGCGATGATCTTGAAATGTCATGCCTATCCGGCGCCGTAAATAGGGGATGCGCTCAGTGGGCATTCGGCTTAAATTAAGCCCACTGACCAAAATCTGCCCCCCCGTATTACGTTCAATTAACGCAATCAGGCGCAATAAGGTCGTTTTGCCGGCCCCAGAATGCCCAGTCAAAAACGCTATTTCGCCACGCTTTAAATGAAAGCTAACTTGTTTAAGTGCTTGATATTCTGGGTAACGTTTGTTTACTTGGTTAAAAATAATCATCAGAAATGAGTTATAAATCGCGAACAGAGAATACCAAATTCTGTAAAAACAATCAATAAATAAAAAGAATAAATTAGGTTATGTAATACTCTATGGCTAAAATTTTGTTTGTCAATTTTTCCGTGATTTATTTGTCAGTCTTATTATTCAATGGAATGCAAGGGTGTTGGTTTTTTTGTCACCGGTTTTTTACCACATTTATGGTGGTGTATCAGAGTCCAAAGCACAGCGGTGCTTTGAACTTTCACAGGATTATTTTCTCAAATTTACCCTCCCAATTTCAACCCCCGTCCCTGCTATAGCTTTGTAGGTTAGCCATGACGATTTATTTCTAGGAACGAACGCACAACCCTTGAGTTACGCCTATAAAAATCAGTTTATACCCCAAATCCGTTGTACTCTATATAATCCTCCATAAAAGTTTTGTCCCTTTGGTTTGGATTTTGGGTAGTCCTAAACATGTCGTGATTTGACGGATGCTATCCCTTGCCGGGATAGTATCCGTTTGAACACCATCACGACTGGAACAGGACTACCGGATTTTGGACAAAACAGCATAAATATTTTTTCTATGTGCAGGACAAAAATGATAACCAATTGATTTGATAAATGTTCAGTGATGCTATCGCTTTTGAACGTATCACTCGGCTTTGGAATTGACAGTCTTCGTTTGGGTTGTGTGCAAAACTTAGGAACGTGCATAATACAACTATAGTTTTTCAGAAAATTTCACTTCACGGATGCTATCCCTTCTTAGGGATAGTATCCGTTAATTTTGACTTGTGAAATTAATTATATGAACATCTATGGTACAGTTTCGCGCAAGGAACGATACCACCCCAACGCCAACGGCTAAAGCCGTTGTCTAAAAGCGGTAGGAGGCTAAAGCCGACTGACCCTCTTGTAGTGCCCTGGGGATTGGAGCGATCCTGCACCAGGGCAACGATAAAGGATTGCCCCTACAACCCTTCAAAGGGGCGTTGCTCCAACCCTTAGCTTTCCTAAGTTATTTTATGCACGTTCCTTAACGTAAAAAATATTGATAATTGCGATAGATTGAGTGATACTATCGCAAAAAAAGCGATAGCATCACGACTTGAACACGTTTTTGTCCTGTACATAGATATTTTTTATATATCAATTACTTCGCCAATTACTTCGCCAAATGCAAAAGGGAAAAGGCAAATAAATATATATTTTATTAAACAATCACTTATATAGACTTTCCGTCAATAAATAAGAAAGCCAGAAAGCCAGATAGTTCCAGGGGCGTTGCCACGGGCGTAGATAATACGCCCCGTTGGGGCTTAATAGAAAAGCACCGAAGGTGCGACATTAATATAGCCAGTGTATCTACCTGTCTTATTTTCGGACAACTCTTATGAATAAACCACCGGTTTATTCACACACATCTTCTTTGAGATTAACTCATTTTCAAAAAGCCATTATTTATACATACATTTCCCGTTTCCCCTTGGCGAATGTATTGATAAATCGGTGATTTTTAATCCTGACTCAACAACGCTTCAACAAAACTCGCCGCTTCAAAACGCCGTAAATCATCCACTTGCTCCCCCACACCAATAAAGCGAATAGGCAACTCTGTTTGTTTAGCCATCGCAAAAACAATCCCGCCCTTAGCCGTACCATCCAATTTGGTGATAGTCACACCCGTTAGCCCAATGGCTTGATGAAATTGCTGGGCTTGGATGAGGGCATTTTGACCGGTGCCCGCATCAACTATTAACATGATTTCATGGGGGGCGGTGGAATCAAGTTTATTAATGACTCGCCGGACTTTTTTCAATTCTTCCATCAGATTGCTTTGGGTATGTAAGCGCCCTGCTGTGTCCGCAATTAATACGTTAATACCACGCGCCGTTGCGGCCTGCAACGCATCAAAAATCACGGAGGCCGAATCGGCTCGATTATGCTGAGCAATCACGGGGACATTATTGCGCTCACCCCAAACTTTCAATTGTTCAATGGCTGCGGCACGAAAAGTATCCCCCGCTGCTAACATCACCGAGCGTCCTTCAGCCTGAAAACGTTTGGCGAGTTTACCAATGGTGGTGGTTTTTCCCGCCCCATTAATGCCTACCATTAAAATGACGAATGGTTTACTGTTATCTTCAGGCAAAATTAAGGGCTGTTCTACGGGCTGCAATAGGCTCTGCATATTTTCACGCAAGGCATAAAATAATGCTTCAGAATCAGTTAGTTGTTTGCGTTCTACCCGTTTAGTTAAGTCCGTCATCAGCGCGGATGTGGCTTCAACACCCACATCCGCAGTGAGTAGCAGAGTTTCAATTTCCTCCAGCAAATCATCATCAATTGCTTTTTTGCCAAGTAATAAATTGGCTAATCCCGCCGTCAAGTTTTCACGAGTCCGGTTTAACCCTTGTTTCAAGCGAGCAAACAAGCCCGGTTTTTTTGAGTCCTCTTGTGGCGTATTCTCTTGAGATTTTTCGGTTTCTTGAGATTTTTCGGTTTTTTTCTTCAATCCAAACATGCGTGTTTTCACCGTCAGTCAATATCAACTATTATAAACATTCTAAATGAGTTTTGATGTTTCTGTCGTCTCTCAATTGTGAATCGCAAACAGCGAAAATAGACAAATGCTTGACTAATGCTTTTATGAGACAGCATCGCAATTACCTATAAAGTCATGTTAAATCAAATAGTTATAAAATATTAGTGCGATTCGTTATTCGCTATTCGCAAAGCGTTATTTAGTTTAACATCAATCTAACTCCTGTCGTCAATTTTGAAAATTCGTAACTACTCAGCCCCAACGGGGCGAATTATTATAGCCTGGGGCAGCGCCCCAGGCGCTGAAAGGGCGCATTAAAATTTTAAATCGCACCTGGTGGGCTTGTTCGCGCACTCTGAAAAGGGCGCAAGTTCCAAGGGTGCAAGTTCCAAGGGTGCAAGTTCCTAGGGCGCAAGTTCCTAGGGCGCAAGTTCCTAGGGCGCAAGTTCCTAGGGCGCAAGTTCCTAGGGCGCTGCCCTAGGCTTTAATAAAGCGCCCT
>QNER01000062.1 GCA_003646175.1 Candidatus Parabeggiatoa sp. nov. 1 | reverse complement strand
TAAAACCGGAAAATTGCCCAGCACATTTACAGTTTTATCAATTGGTTAGTGGTAATGCCCAAACGATTGCCCAGCAAATGTCTTGTCATCAAGAAATCGCCGCTGACAGTGCTTTTAGTCTGGGCATGTTAGCGGAGTTTGAAACCGGCTTAGCGGTTGGGCCTTTTGGGTATAGACGATTATTTTGGGAGGCGGGTATCATTGGGCAAGTCTTATACTTAGAGGCTGAGGCAGTTGGCGTTCGAGGTACGGGTATTGGGTGCTATTTTGATGATGCGGTTCATAGTCTGTTAGGGTTAGCTGACACGCACTATCAAAGTATGTATCATTTTACCGTGGGCACACCGCAACACGATAAACGACTCCAAACTTTGCCTCCTTACGCGCATTTGGAGGGGAAATGATACTCGATGTTCAAGTTTTTTGCGTTGCCCCTATTAACCAGGGGCGTTGCCCCTGGCTATATTAACGCCGCCCCGTTGGGGCTATAGCACCGAAGGTGCGTATTATCTACGCCCGTGGCAACGCCCCTGGTTGATAGGTCTCAAAAACTTGAATATCGAGTGATAGGTGACAAAGAGAGAAAGGGAAAATTTGAGTTTTTTTGCAAAAATTTATGTACTTACACTTATTTGTTAATAGGAGGTCCAAAAAATGATGACAAAACACGTGACAACATTTCTTTCCACCGTCACATTTCTAGCATCGGTAACAGCCGCGAATGCCGAAGAAATCAAAATCGGCACTGGGGGGCTTTCTGAAGATTATCCCAACGCCATTGTCCCGGCGATAAGCGAGGCCTTACAGGAATATGGCTATACGGCGGTTGCCAACACGGCCGGGAGCCATCAAGAAAACCTTGATAATCTCTTATCGGGAACCATGCCGGTCGCGTTAAGTCCATTGGATGTGGTGGCACTGAATATGACAGCGGAAAAGGATCCCGATGAAAGTTTATTGTTAATCGGTGGCAAAATGGTGCCCGAAGCGCTCTTTTGTGTGGCCTACAAGGGTAACAATGTGCTGAGTTATGATGATCTCACGGACGATCAGGAAACACCCATCAAAATTTCGGTGGGTGAAGAAAACAGCACCACGGCACGCACTTTTCAGCGTCTGATGACGCTCGATCCAGATCTGAAGAAGATTAAGCTCTTTTATAAAGAGAATACTCGGATTGAACTTAACCGCCTTTTGTCTGGGCGCCGGGATTTAGTCTGTTTCGTGGCGAGGGCAAACCCAGAACATGAACTCATTAAGAGGGTGATGAAACAGGATGATCTGTTTTTTATCAGCATCAATCACCCCTCTTTTGCCAATGCGAAAATTGGCAACATCCGCCTTTACGATATACAGGAAATACCTGTTAGTAAAGGTATTTTTGGTTTTAATCCCAAAACGGTTAAGACACTTGTGACGTGGGTAGGTGTGGTTGTCAATGAAACACAGGTGGACAATAAGTTGTTGGATGCACTGGATATCGTCGTGAGGAAACCCGATTTGTTGTCAAAAACATTGGTAACGAAAGCAAAACGACTTTTTGACAAAGTGAAGAGTCGTGTTGAAGAAGTCGTGGACTACTAAGGTTTTACGGATGCTATCCCTCGATGGGATAGTATCCGTTAGTACAACTTCTTTCCGGATTTTTCGGATTTTTATCAATCCGTTACATCCGTCAATCCGTTGTACTATCACAATCCAACAGTTAGTATAACTTCTTTCCGGATTTTTCGGATTTTCTTCTTATCACTCACAATCCAAGAATGAAGTCAATCCGTTTATCTTAGTACAGCTTCTTTCCGGATTTTTCGGATTTTCTTCTTATCACTCACAATCCAACCGTTAGTACAACTTCTTTCCGGATTTTTCGGATTTTTATCAATCACAATTCAACAGTTAGCACAACTTCTTTCCGGATTTTTCGGATTTTTATCAATCACAATCCAACCGTTAGTACAACAGATTGACGGTTTTTCGGATTTTCTTCTTATCAATCTCCAAGAATGAAGGAAATCCGTTGTACTATCTAATAACAATCGGTCACATCCTTCAATGCGTTGTACTATCTAATAACAATCGGTCACATCCTTCAATGCGTTGTACTATCAATCATAATCCGTCACATCCTTCAATGCGTTGTACTATCTAAATAAATCACAATCCGTCACATCCTTCAATGCGTTGTACTATCTAATAACAATCGGTCACATCCTTCAATGCGTTGTACTATCAATAACAATCCGTCACATCCATCAATTAGTGCTTCCTGGAAGGCTAATTAGTATAAGAGAATCACTCCAATGATTAACGAATCCATTTTGCAACAAAAGATACAATCTCTTTTGCAATACCCCACCCTGAATCAAGAATCTGTGAAAAAAGTCGGCGATATTTTGAAAACGCTGGATGAGTGGCGTTTATTTAGAATCAATCCACTCCGTTTTGCCAAACAACATAGCTTGAATGACAACGACAGCATTGATGTTTTTGTCCATGGTACCAAAATCGGGCTGTTCGACTTATCTTATAATATGCTTTGCCCCGCCTGCCACGGTATTGTTCATAACTATCATTCTCTGGGCGAACTGGAAAATAACTCTCGTTACTGCGCGCTTTGTGATGTTAATGTGCCTATTGATATTGATGAGCAGATGGAAGTGTCGTTTACTATTCATCCCAGTGTCAAAAAGCTGGACATTAATCCATTCTCTGATTTACAGACTTATTTTCGTTATCACTTTTCTGATAATTATCAAAAGGCTGAGCAAGTCCAAGCATTTTTTATGGAAAGTGTGATAAAAGGATGGAACACATTAGCCCCTGATGAGCGCACAACCGTCTCTTTAGCGGCGACTTCTGTTCAAGTTTACCAATTAGTCTGCCTTGAAAATAATTCTTCGGTTTCTTTTCCGGTAAATAAAACTAATCTGGATCCACAAAAAGAGATAGCCATTGATCTGTTGCCAACCACTTCTATAGCGGCAAAAAAGGTACAGATACCCCTGTCTTTTGGTTCTTATGAACTTCACCTCAAGAACCATACAAAAAATAGTGTGGGTTATTTACTGATAACGCTGGATAGAGATAAGTATCATGCGATGGTTAAGCAATATCCAACAACTTTAACGCCTTTTCTCACCGCTAAAATGTTGTTAAATAACCAAAGTTTCCGAGATTTGTTCCGTGTTCAACAATTGTCGGAAAACTTCAATGTGAATGTGAAAAATTTAACCATCATGTTTACGGATTTGCGGGGTTCGACGGAGATGTACGACAAAGCGGGGGATGTTGTCGCCTATAAACTGGTTCAAGCGCATTTTCAAATTCTCACTGAAACTGTGCGTCAGTTTTCGGGCGCGATTGTGAAAACGATGGGAGATGCCATCATGGCAACCTTTTCCCGCCCCTTGGATGGTTTTTTAGCGTCGCTGGAAATGTTGGGCAAAATCCAGCAAATGAATAAGACATGGATTGAGGCTGGTTATGAAATTGGCTTAAAAGTCGGTATCAACGAAGGCCCGGCACTGGCGGTAGTTAACGATGAAAAAATTGATTATTTTGGTCAATCCGTCAATATTGCCGCTCGCGTTCAAGGACTCGCACAAGCCGGCGAGGTGTGGATATCCCAATCCGTTCTCGAATATCCGGGGGTGACGGAAAAACTGGCCACCAGTGGCTATCAAACGGAACAACATTCTGTAACGTTGAAAGGCGTTGGACAGCCGGCGGTGGTGCATAAAGTGTTTAAATAGTAGCCAACAGCTAAAGCAGTTGTCTAAAAGCTCAAGTCCCCTAAAGGGGACTAGTACACGAAAGCGAAAATATCCATACCGCCCGCAGCCAACGGCTAAAGCCGTTGTCTAAAAGCTCAAGTCGGCTAAAGCCGACTAAACCTCTTTTGTAGTGCCCTTTAGGGCACTTGAGCTTTTAGACAACGGCTTTAGCCGTTGGCGTTGGGGTGGTATCGAAACTTCCGCTTTACTGTACTAGGTAATTATCTGGATGCCTATAGTTGACTTGTGATTTAGCTGAGTACAGCGAATTGACGAAATAAACGAATTACTGGCGATATCGAAGCGCCTGCGATTATTTCACCCTATCCCATTCGTTTATTTCGCAAATTCGTTGTACTCGATCTTGTACTTGTTGTACGCCATTCACTCAAGTCAGTGCAGCATTGATAGGCAAGTTCCAAACATAAAGTTATTAAGACAATATCAAAAGGGACTCAACGTCATTTAGATTAAACGTATGTATTAAAATAGAACGTGAACGAAGCAAGTCCGTTATTTCTGTTACAGAGCAGTTGCCAACACGAATCCAAATCACTTTCGGTGGACTGCCATAAAGTAAACTTTTTTGTTGAAAATCAGAATCTTTGGAAACGATAGCAAATCCATGTTGTTTGGCGTAATCCCAAATTTCTGTATCAGTGGCCTCGCGAAAACCAATCTCTCTGACATGTATACTATCAGGATAGATATCAGCCAATAGACGAGGCAAACGAGGTGGCAGGTTCTGGTCAAAAAGCAATTTCATACATTATCCACCCACCGCTAATTTCCGTTCCCGATCTGCTGCAAAAGCCAAACAGGCCATGATGTCTTCGTTTGTGATATCTGGAAATTCATCTAAGATTTCCTGATGAGTCATTCCCGACGCTAAATATTCCAACACATCAGTCACTGTCATCCGCATACCACGGATACAAGGTTTTCCACTACGCTTGTCTGGTTCAATAGTGATAATTTTACGATAATCTACCATGTTAACCTCTTCGGGCGCATTCTAAGTACAACGGATACGCGAAAAAAAAACGGATAAAACTCAATTGAACGAAAACGGTTTTGTTAACTGTCTGAGTACAACGGATACGCGAAATAAACGGATAACTCATAGGAACGAGTCTAAAAAGGGAACTATTTGGAACTGATAAAAGTTACAACAGCAGCCTTCGTCTTGGTACATCTAAAACGATTAAGATGATTGATTGAGTACTATCCGTTTATTTCGAGTATCCGTTGTACTTAACTGTAAGAAAGGATTGGTTTGATACCTATTGTTGAACCGTGCCTATTTGCTTTGAACATTGCCAATCGTCATCTTTTTGTTGTAGTCTGAGTACAACGGATACGCGAAATAAACGGATGAATCATAGGAACGAAAACGGTTTTTTTAACAGTCCAAGTACAACGGATACGCTTCATTCCCGGATGAATCAAATGAACGAAAACTGTTTTCTTAACAGTCCGAGTACAACGGATACGCTTCATTCCCGGATGAATCAAATGAACGAAAACTGTTTTCTTAACCTGTCCAAAAATGGATCGATTTGGAACTAGTCACAGCAGTAGCCTTCGTCTTGGTACATCTAAAAAGATTAGGATGATTGATTGAGTACTATCCGTTTATTTCGAGTATCCGTTGTACTTAACTATAAGAAAGGATTGGTTTGAGACATATTTTTGGTTCAGGATGTTGTTTATTCTTGGCAAGAACTACAAGGATTACTTATAAGAAAGGATTGGTTTGAGACATATTTTTGGTTCAGGATGTTGTTTATTCCTGCAAAATAGCGGGAAAGTAGAAATCGTTGTACTGAATTCCCAAGCAAAACACCAAAAAAACTAGAAACTGATGCTTTGGGGCTTTTTTGTATGTAGACAACACAAAAAAATTAACCAAAAGCACCATTTGTAACTGAGAATGGTATTTTATTTTTTAGTGTGTGGTTTTGCTGTCATCGACTTTTTTGGGGGGCTTGACAATCGCAATATCTAAAAGAACACCAATCAAAATACCCATACAAACATATCCAATAGCTGCCTCTAACGCGGACAATATACGTGATGAACCTAAAGATGGATAAAGATCACCATAACCCAGTGTTGTCCATGTTATGGTGCTAAAATATAATGCACTTCCCCAATCGTTAACAAACGTACCATCAGCTTGAAGTAACCATGTTTTTGTGTAAATCCAAGCAAATATTAACACGAAAAAACAGGTCAGTATTATTGTTGTATAAAGAAGGAACTTTTTGAAAAATAGGCTTTTATTATTGATAAATGCCAAGATAACACCTATCCAAATACCCATGTGAATATCCCCAAGGGCGGCTTCCAGCGCGGACCAAATGCGTGAGTCCATGGAAGGATAAAGATCACCATAGCCTAGAGTTGTCCATGTTACCACGCTAAAATACAAGGCACTTCCCCAATCGGTAACAAATCTTCCATTTACCTCGATTAAGCCTGTTTTATGGTAAATGGTAGTAAACATCAACACGAAAAAACATATTGCCAGTGAATAAAAGAGCAATAAGGCTGTTATAGCCCTTTTTAGCTTAAAAATCGAAATAACCAAAGCAATAAACATTATGGATTCTATGGCAATGTTCAAAAAAATTAGGGGTTTGTTGTCAGTTATTTTGAATCCATAATCCCAAAGAAGAATCGCGTTCAGAAAAAAAAGGCTTGTACATACGCCTATGTAAATGACCTTAAAAGTTTTATACATTAGTTTATTTGGCACTCCTTATTGATTGATAAAACTAAATATCGAATAGATAGAACGTAGAAAACTCCACCAAAAACATTATGCGACAAAAAGGGTAAATATGGTAATCTGGTGTACAACAAATATCTATCTCAACGAATTAAAGTTATTCCTCCTGTTCACCCACTCGTTTATTTCATCAATTCGTTGTCCATTTCGCTTGTTCGCCCAGTCGTTTATTTTATCAATTCGTTGTACTCGATCTTGTTTGTACTCGTACTCGTTGTATGCTACTCGCGTTAGGAGGTACAGCATTGATGGGAAGGAGTACTTATCGACTGGTTAATTCGTTCTACAAAAAGCATGAAGTTTAGTATAAACGGAACAAATCGGGTGGATTAAGGCGGGAACCGTATCCACCCGCTACTTCGTTTAATACGTCATCGGTATAGTCTTGCTTTTATTTGAGTGGTTTTATCAAATTATCTATCCTGAACAGAATTTATAACAAAAGTATCTTTAGGCATACCGAATTCTTTAATCGCCTTGTCCTTCAAGGCAATAGCAGAACCATAGGAATAAAAACCTCCTATATAAACTCTCCAAATCTTTCCATTCCAATATTTTCCAGCCCCATAGTTGTTATAAAAATCGTTATTCTCTTGAGGAGGAAAAAGTTCTGGATACGCGCTTTTTATTTGCTCAACCATATTTTGAGCTGGTTCTTTTTCATCAAATGATCGGTAAGATGCCACAACAACGACGTGTGTTCCAGATTCAAGTGTTGATAAAAATCGTGTTATCGATTTTCCTTCTTTCAAAGATATTCTATCCCATTCTGAATTTATCACCGAAGCATCTTTAGGCATACCAAATTCTTTAATCGCTTTGTCCTTCAAGGCAGTAGCAGATTCATAGGAATAAAAACCTCCTATATAAACTCTCCAAACCTTTCCATTCCAATATTTTCCAGCCCCATAGTCGTTATAAAAATCGTTATTCTCTTGAGGAGGAAAAAGTTTTGGATATGTGCTTTTGATTTGCTCAACCATATTTTGAGCTTGTTCTTCTTCATCAAGTGAACTGTAAGATGCCACAGTAACAACGTATTTTCCAGATTCACGTTTTGATAAAAATCGTGTGATTGACTTGACTTCTTTCAATGACATTCTATCCAGTTCTGAATTTCTAACAAAAGCATCTTTAGGTATACCGAATTCTTTAATCGCTTTGTCCTTCAAAGCAATAGCAGATTCATAGGAATAAAAACCTCCTATGTAAACTATCCAAACATTTCCATTCCAATATTTTCCAGCCCCATAGTAGTTATAAAAATCGTTATCCTCTTGGGGAGGCAAAAATTCTGGATACGCGCTTCTTATTCGTTCAAACATTATTTGAGATGTTTGTTTTCCTTCCAAAAAGCGTTTGTCAGATGCTGCAACGACAACATAGGTTCCGGACTCAAGTTGTGATAAAAATGTTTCGAGTATTCCTCTGTGAATTTTGTGTAGTTGCTTTTGCAGTTCATTGTGTTGTTGTTTTTGTTCACGCTGTACTGTCTTTTGCTGCTCTAATTCTATTTTGAATTTTAGCATTTCAGCCTGTAGTCTTTCATCTTCCTTTTCATCTTTCTTTATTTCTTCAAACAGTTGTTGTGCAATTTGATCATGTTCATACCAATTTACCACCCCAACCGTCAGAATGACTATCACGATAACCACTATTAAGACAGGTTTGTTAAAAAACGCCATCGGTGTGCGTGGCTGGGAATCAGGCTCTTTACCAGTTACAGCTAAATGTAAATATCGACTAGCCTCTTTATAAGTTGGCTCTCTCGCAGTTACTTGAGCGAAAAGTGTTTGTGCAGTTTGTTTATCATCTGTTTTCAAAGCATGCTGCGCCTGTTGATACAATTCAAGCAATTGAGCTTGATTTTGCATCTTTTCCGCAATTTCAGTGATTTTTTCAGCACAATTAGCATTTTTATAGGCTTCTAATGCTTGTTGTAAATTACCTTTTTTATAGTGTTGTTCCCCGCGTCGTTGCCAAATATTTTGCTGGCCAGTTTTGGCCTCTGGCCTATCAATTTCCAATCCTAACACACGCTCATAAAACTTAAGTTGTTCATCTTCATTGTCAGAGCCTTCTGCCAAAGCCAACAAAGCTTGAACCAATTTTTCACGTACAGCGGCACTGGCTTGATAAGTATATAATCTTTCTAATATTTCACAGGCTTCGTTCGGTTCTTTTTTAGCAAGCAAAATATCTGCTAACAGTAAAATTCGCTCCCACATGATTAGGATTTAAACTGACTGCTTGGCGTAAAAGCGTAAGCGCGTCGTCTAATTTGTGATTCGCATAGAATCTATTCGCGGCATTATAAAGATCATCAGCAACTGGCTCAATGCGATCCAATTCCTCTTGCACTTGAGCAAGGGGCTTGGACTTTGCAATCCAACGGCGCAACAATTCAACGCGAAAGCGATAACCGCCGTTCGCAGGTTCGATCAAATCCCAATCTTGCAAAATACGCGGTGCATTTTGCAAACTTTGAATCATCGTTCGCACGCCACTTTCGTTTAAAATCGTTTTTAACTGATCTTCAGTAATGGCTTTCGCACCTGCACCCGCCAAAGCAGAAGCGACCACTTTTTCCGCCGGCGGTAAACCATCCCATAACCATTCCAAAGCGTTACGGCTGGCTTCCAAAATATCAGATTTTTCTACCACCTCTACATCTTGCAAAGTGACTGTTGGCAATTTATCAGGACTTTTATTGTTATCAGAAAGGTTCTCCCACACACGCGAACAAAAATGTTGGGTCAAATACGGATGACCATTTGTCAATTGCCAAATTTTTTCTATGGTATTATCGGTCCAATTGAGCGTCTTATTCATTTCAGAAAGGCGTATCAGTTTAGCGGTATCTTCTTGATTCAGTAAAGAAACTCGTTTTGTCGGTGTCGCCTTAAACAAAGACAAAGCAATTTTGGTCATATCATCAATTTTGCGCCCAATCACAAACACAAAATTGAGACGTTGATGATCAATGCTCAACAAATCGCGCACATAAGGAAAAAAAACGGCACTCGCCGGTTGAACGGTTTCATTTTCAGGCTCATCCAATACATCAAACTCATCAAACAATAATACCAACGCTTTGTCTGTGGGCAACTGATTCAACAATTCCGGCAACCAATCCTGACGAAATGTGGTTTTTGGATCGGCCCCTAAATCGGGTGTTTTTTGTTGCGATGCATCACTGATTGTTTTGGCTAAATCTCGTAGCACCCGTTCCAAAGGCCATTGGCTTTTATCCAGCAAATCAAAAAAACACGGATAATAAGGGCCTTTTCTAGGCAATTTAGCTTCTAATTCGTGTAACACCGAAGTTTTACCAATGCGCCGTTGCCCAAAAAGAACAATCGCATTGTCTTCAGGATGCTTTAAGACGCGCAACACCTCTGTCATGACATCGGTGCGTCCGACAAAAGCCGGACTATCACCGACGGGGTTGCCGGTAATATAAGGATTTTTAGGGATCATTTGAACCTTGAATAATCTAATATTATTTTTTACCAATATGTTTTTGTTCTTCGTATGTTGCTAAAGCTGTTATGGAAATCAAAGAAATACCTGCAAATGCAATATATATTTCAACTCCTTTCAAGTGTTCTATTAATTTTATACCATATAATGCACAAAGTATAAGTGATAAACCCGTTGGAATGGTACTTGCACTAAACGAACCAATTAGCAATCGGGTTAAGAGTCTTGATAAATCAAGGGGTTTATTTTGCAATATAAAACAAAAAACGGCATACAAAAATAAAGAAATGAAGGCCAGAATTAGCATAATAATCAATCGATAACTCAGTTGTATTTTTAACGACAAATTTTACCCATTGCGGTTCTGTTTCTATTCCTTGTGTAATAAATATAAAAACTGCCAACAAACCGCTCATATACAGAGAAATAAGGATAAAACATTTTTTCGTTAATTGAAAATGCTTGTTGATGAAAGGAAAAATGTGGAAAGTGATAAATATAATGACAAAATACACCAATATTTCAATTATATTTATGCTAAAAAATAAATCATACATGTGACTAATTCTCTTTGTGTTTGTAAGATGAAGGACAACATTTACGGAATCCTGACACTCTTGTTTTTTTTTCGTGCGTAAGTCAATGAAATAATTAATTAAAACAAATGGACATTCCAATATTAACTCCAAATATCTTATGTCCATTTTTTAACAGAATGTCAGGAACCAGATTTATCCATTAAATTTGAATAATTTTAATTTCGCAATTTTATACCCTAAAAAAGCACCTAAAGCGGCACAACCAAACTTAAAAACATGAATTGACAATGGTTCTGCTTCAAATAAAAAACTTTTGTTAGTAAGAAGATAGCCTACTCTTTCTCCCAATAATGTACCAACAAACATAAATGCAATGAAAATAGGATTAGATAGGTTTTTTAACATTTCGTCATCATCACCAACAATAATATCGCTTTTTTCCTTTTGCAGTGAATATTCTTTAAACTTATCAAAAATCAATTGCCGTACACGTTGTTGCCGTTTAATAGGCTTTTTTTCATTTCCATGTTCATATTCTGCCCATAAATTTGACGCTGCTACTTTTAATAAATAAGGATGTCCACCGGCAACCTCTTTAAGAAAACTGCGATCCTCATCAGTGAAATAAGCGTCACCTTGATGCAGTAATTTATCTATCTCGGTATCTGGTAATGCCCCTAAAACAACTTCTTCGGTAAAATTAAAATAAGGAGAACCCATCGGATTCAATCGTTGCGTTTTTTCATGAAATTGACTTCGTGAAATATTAGCGGTAATAACCAGTACCAATGCGTTTTTACCACGGCTAACCTGTGTGCGTAGTCCACCAAAAAATTCTGCGCTATTCAAAATAGGGTGATGCAACAACGAATCAAATTCGTCTATCAATAAAACTAATCGCCAATTAGCTTTTTTTATTTGTGCGATAAGTTTTCCAAGTTCATAAGATTCAAAATGGTTTTCTTCGCCTATCTGATAGGCTTTAAACAAAGGTGAATCCGTACCTTGGGCAACAATACGTTCTTGAAGGGGCCTTAAAACTTGGTGCCAAAATTGGGCTTGGCTAAATTCAGGCCCACATTCATAAGCACCCAGATAGGAAAAAACCAAGTTATCGGCCTCGTCACCGTAGAGTGCCACCTGTTTTTCGGGCGCACTAAGATAATCCAGCACAGAGGTTTTACCACAGCGCGGCGAGCCAGTAATTATCGTAGATTGTCCCGTTCCAATGCGTCTCGCAATATGACGCAATTCTTTATCTCTGCCTATCAGTTGCTCAGGCGCGACTGGATTTCCGTATATGAATGGATTGTTGTGTGCCATATATATTAATCTAAATCAATGGGTATAATTTATTAGTAAATAGTTATATATAGTTTTTCAGATAAATAATTTCAGTTAGAAACCTTCAAGGTTTTGGAAACCTTGAAGGTTTTTCCCTAAATATTTTTCTGAACGTCTATAGTTAATTATGGATTTTGCGTTGGGCATTTGGACGCGCTATTCTGACAAATTGGCAAAAAAATTTCAACCCTTTTGTAAAGCTGACATACTAATGCGTCCGGCGATACGAGACATATTATCAGGAGTACTTCGCTCCCTTTGTACGAAATGGTTTGTTCTGACCAGGAGTACAAGGCGAACCTTGTACGAAAAAACGTGGTTTTGATTGTCATATTAGGAGTTAAGGCTATTCGTTAATAGCGAATATTTCATGGCCTCTAATGGCGAATATCACTATTCCTATTTTACGGATGCTATCCCTTCTTAGGGATAGTATCCGTAACCAGAAAACAGATACTATCCCGGTAAAAAGCAGGGATAGCATCTGTTGCAGCCGTTCAATCCGCTGCACTGGCTTGTTTAAATTTCTCTGTGGCTTTTTCAATTCTTATTGCCACCCGACTTTCGCTTGAAGTTGAATTAGAAATAGCGGCCATATACGCTTCATCATTTAATAATTCATCATAAGCCGTTTTGACTTGTGAATGATCAAATGCTGGATTCTCCATTGCCCGTGCCAGTCCAACCATCACGGAATCAAACATCGCGGTGTTGAGCAACTTTTTCTGTTTAAGCCTAAACGCGCTGGCACCGACGTTTTGCCAAATCACATCAATGGCGTTGCTAAATGCGCGTTCCGCTTTAGCGAAAAACTCATCATAAAGTTGTCGATTTTGGTGAGCAAATTGATTGAGAAATTCTTTCATCGGCGGTGCATATTCATCATCATCAAAGTAAAATGCCAAAAACCGAAGAATCAATTCTTGATCTTTCAAAGACACACTGGGTTTGCCAAACAGGTTTCTCCAATTGGGTAATTGATTCAATTTCTTGATAAAATCCATCAAGTTGCCATGATAAAGTGTGGCACGAATTTCCTGCGGTGTCAGATGTTTACCCCCACTATTGAGTCTTTCAAAAATATGACAGAGCGTGGTATCGTCATAGCGCGGAAAATCTTGTTTAACAATGGTGGCATGAATCGTCGTTTTATCCAAATGCCATTTTTTGATCTCTTGCAACGTTTGATAAGTTTTGCCGTTCAATTGACGTTGTACCATTGATAGAGAAAACACTTGTGGCTCGGTTTCGTCGTTTTGAAGATTAAAGTAGCCGGCATAAAAAAACTGTAAGGTTTTTAACCTTTGTTGCCCATCAATGACTAGCAGCTTACCGGAATCTGATTCACGCGCTAGAAAAATGCCAGGTACCGGGAAGCCCAGTAATAAGGATTCAATAAAGCGTGAGGCTTGTTCTAGCGTCCAAACATAATTTCTTGGCAGGGGCGGCATCAGAATCTCGCCACTGTTAAGCCTTCTCACCAACCCATCCACCTTCAGTGCCGCGCCAAAAGTGGTAATATCACATTGATCTGGCAGAATCGAATCGCCACCAAAACTGGCATCATCTTTAGTTTCCAGTAATGCTTCGATTTCCTGTATTTTGTCTTCGATTTCAGGTAAGTGTTCTTTGGATATCAACATAATTATAATGCATCACGAAACCTTCAAGGTTTTGAAAACCTTGAAGGTTTTTACGGTATATAGGGATTGTTTATAATAAAGGATAAATAAACTAATTTAACATTGTTTTTAATTGAAAAATAGTTCATCAGGAGTCCAAACTTTAGTTTGGACAGTTCCAAGATAAATCTTGGACTCCTGATTTGACGGATTGATCGCTTTAGACTCACAGGTGCTATAATAAGTATAGCGGATTGACGGATTTTACGGATTTATGGGTAACAAGTACAGTACAGTGGGCAAGCGGGCGGTATGTTCTCGTTCTCGAATGAATACATGCAGCCCGCTTACCCACCCTACAAACTGAAAAGAGGTTTAACTATGAAAAAAATCGCTTATTTGTTAATGGGTTGTGCATTACATCTGAGCATAGCGCAAACTGCGAGCGCAACCGCGGAGTTAACGTTTACCCAATTAAAACCGTTTTATAACGTGGGTGAATGTATTATTGTCAACTTGCAAGAAAATCTGCAAGCAGCGTCCCGTTTTCAGCGGGTGGATTTATGGGTGGCTATCGAACCGCCGAGTCAGCAGTGGTTGTTTATGACACCGCTGGCCTTTGACCCATTTAGTTTGACCGGAGAGCCTTTTCGGACGTCGTTGGAAACGACCAAAAAAGTTCACCGCATCTTGGATTTTGAGGTATTGCCCGGTTTAGGGGGGGATTATACCTTTTATGCCCTCTATGTCGAAGAAGGCAAAAATCCGTTGACTGATAATTTTCCGGTGTTTCGGTCCAATGTTGCGGTGATGGCCACGACGTTAAGCAATCGGGCGTTGCCAACCGATGCACCGTCTAATTGTGATACGCCGCACGTAGAACCCGAACCAACGCCTGATGTCCCGACGGCCTCGAAGCCAGCCGCGCCTACTCATCTCGCAGCGGTCGCGGGAAATAGTCAAATCACGCTGAGTTGGCAGGCGGTGGCCGAGGCGGTGGCTTATCAGCTCTATTGGGATCAAGCCGGTGGGGGGGACGGGATTTTGCCAGTGGTTGGAGCCACGTCTGTTCAGCATACTGGTTTACACAATGGGGTGAATTATACTTATTGGGTGACCGCGATGAATGCGGCGAATTTGGAAAGCGCGTCTTCCAGTGCGGTGGTGGCTACCCCGGCTGCGCCAGTGTTTCCGCCGGCGACGCCGGTGAATTTGGCCGCGAATCCGGACAATGGTCAAATTGTGTTAACGTGGCAACCGGTGAGCGGGGCTGATGCGTATTTGGTGTATTGGGAAGCGGCCGGTGGTTCTGGCCATAGCATTTCTACCAAAACACCTGCTTATGTCCACACCGGGTTAACCAATGGCACGACTTATTATTATCGAGTGACGGCGATTAATCATACCACGCGATTGGAAAGTGCGTCTTCCCCAGTGATTTCGGCCGCGCCGTGTTGTGATGCGATAACGCCGCCTACGACGGTGGCGGGTGAAATTTTTCGCGATACGTTAACCGATGGCAGCGCCGGGCCTGAAATGGTCGTGATACCGGCCGGCTCATTTCGTATGGGAGATATTCAAGGCGGAGGCGAGTCCGATGAACAGCCGGTACATTCGGTGTCGGTGGAAAGCTTTGCGATGGGCAGCTATGAAGTCACCTTTGCGGAATATGACCATTTTGCCGAAGCGACGGGTAGAGAAAAACCAAGTGATTCTGGCTGGGGACGAGGTAATCGCCCGGTGATAAATGTTTCTGGGGATGATGCCACCGATTATGCAGCGTGGTTAAGTGAACAAACAGGCCACCAATATCGTTTACCTACCGAAGCCGAGTGGGAATATGCGGCGCGAGCAGGTACCGAAACGGCCAGATATTGGGGCAATAATCCAGATGATGCGTGTGCTTATGCGAATGTCCATGATAACACCTCGAAAGAAGTGAATGGTTATTCGTGGACACATCATGATTGCACTGATGGCTATGCAAAAACAGCACCTGTTGGTCATTTTCAGCCTAATGCTTTTGGATTGTTTGACGTATTGGGTAATGTTTGGGAATGGACTTGTTCTGAATACGAAAGTAGCTATCAAGGGGCTGAACAACGTTGTGTCAGTACAGAT